>JBEDJV010000007.1:0-18506 GCA_041172545.1 Bacteroidota bacterium
CCAGTTGCCGTTAACGTAATGCTCGTCACAGCGCAAGTCAA
The DNA here is from genome assembly GCA_041172545.1 of Bacteroidota bacterium. GTDB lineage: Bacteria > Bacteroidota > Bacteroidia > Flavobacteriales_D > Crocinitomicaceae > UBA952. Next base: position 42 of record JBEDJV010000007.1, read on the forward strand.
TTGACCATTATTAGTAGATGAAATACTTGCTGTAGGGGCTGTAATATTTTGTGTGATAACTTGATTTGCAGTTGCGGTACAGCCATTTGGACTCGTGACCGTAACGGTATAAGAACCTGGAGTTGTCACAACAAGACTTGCAGCTGTACTACCTCCAGTCCATGCGTATGTACCACCACCGGATGCCACAAGGGTAATGCTTGTTGTATTGCACGTGAGGATAGTGTTGCTGGCATTTATACTCGGTGTGGGAGTCGAAAAGTTATCCGTAATCGTGATGCTCGTTGTCGCGTCGCACCCATTTGCACCTGTAACGGTTAAGATATAAGTATTCGCAGCCGAAACAGTCACCGTCGCCGTTGTTCCAATAACACTTGAACCATCAAACCAAGAATACGTTCCACCACCTGTACCTGTTAGGTTAATAGTTGGTGTTGAACATGTTAGAATGCTTGTTGTCGGTGGTGTAATAGCGGCATTAGGTGGGGTGATGTTTTGAGTGATGACTTGACTCGAAGTAGCAACACACCCATTTGCTCCTGTTACGGTTACCGTGTAAGTACCCGGCGAAGATGCACTTATCAATGAGGTTGTACCTAAAGAATTCGTTCCATCTGACCACGCATAAGACACACCACCTGTAGCTTGCAAGTCAATGCTTTGAATTGTACATGTTAAAATAGTAGAAGATGGTGGTGTAATTGCGGCAACAGGTACAGTGATGTTTTGTGTGATTACCTGTGCAATGCTCGCAGTACAACCATTCGTACCTGTCACGGTACAGGTGTACGTTCCTGGTGTATTTACTGTAATTGTTGCGGTGGTACCAACAACCGCCGTTCCATTTGACCAAGAATACGTTCCGCCGCCATTTGCTGTTAGGTTAATACTTGTTGTTGTACATGTTAGTATGTTTGTACTTGGCGGTGTAATAGACACCACCGGCAAACTGATGTTTTGTGTAATGATTTGAGAAGCTGTTGCCGTACAACCGCTTGCAGAAGTGACAGTGACGGTATATGTACCGGGACTTGTTACATTGAGTGTAGCTGTTGATCCAACTACCGTTGTTCCATTGGACCAGGAATAAGTTCCTCCGCCAGTTGCTGTTAATGTAATGGAAGGCGTTGTACACGTCAAAACAGCTGTAGTAGGGGCGGTAATTGCTGCAACCGGTAATGGATTAACGGTAACTGTAAGTGTTGCGGTTGTCGCACAAATTCCTGCTGTTGGTGTAAATGTGTACGTTGTCGTCGTCTGATTATTTAACGCAGGAGACCAGCTACCAGTTATTGCGTTTAATGATGTTGTTGGCAAAGCGTTTATCGCCCCACCTGCACAAATTGTGGTGATTGGATTAAACGTTGGTGTTACATTTGGATTGACAACCAATGTACCATTCACGTTGGTCGTTCCATCCCAAAAACCACCCCCTGAAGGACTGAATCCTCCGTAAGCAGTACAGCCGTTCATTGAATAACTGAATGCGTAATAATAAGTACCTGGACTCAATGCAGGAATGACCCCACTGTATTCGTCGTTGTTTGGATTTATTAATGAAAGCGGATTATATGTTGCTGGACTCCAGCTTGCACTCGGCCATGTGGATGGATTCGTATTGCTCGTGTTGTATGCAAATTGCACAGTAATTCCCGCGCCCTGTCCGGCTGGAGGTGTTACTCCGGCTTCGAACACTTGACCATAAATGGTCAATGTTTGTCCTTGACATATCGTTGCCGTTCCAGGAGATTGAATATTAGCCCAATCGACTACATTCGAAACGGTTACTGTTCCATTTGCTGAAGAGGAACTACAACCGTTAAGGCTGTAAGCAACAGAATATGTGGTAGTTGATGCTGGAGAAACAGTTAATGTTTGTGTTGTTGCTCCACCCGGTGACCAAAGGTAAGTTCCACCACTCGGACTCGCTGTTGCAGTTAAGGTTGCTGACCCTCCTGGACAAATGGTACTTGAGTTTACGCTCAATGTTGGCGAGGCAGAAACGGTCACAACACCGGAGGTCGGAGAACTAGAACATGATCCATTCGAGTAGGTAACGGTATAAGTTGTTGTCGTTGTCGGACTCACATTTATTGATTGAGTGGTAGCACCACCTGGTGACCACAAATAGGTTCCTCCAGCAGCGGATGGTGTTGCAGTAAGTGTGGCTGTTTGACCACTGCAAATCGTTGCATTATTTACCGTGACTGTTGGTCCAGGAACAACAGTCACAACGACTTGGTCATTTGATGTACATCCATTTGCAGTAGCAGTAAGAGTGTAAGTTGTTGTGGTACTTGGACTAGCGACTGGGTTGGCGATCGTAGTACTGCTTAACGTAGCACTAGGAGACCAGGAAAGGGTTGTGGGAATCGAACCCGGACATCCTGAAATAGGCAAAGCAATTGTTTGTCCACCCGTTAGAATGGCCAATCCACCACTAATAGAAGTTCCACCACACATGACGTTGTATCCCGCCACATTTGAATTAGACGTTCCTTGCGTTTCTAGGTTAAAAGTAAAAGGTGGATTACTTGGAGAGTTGACGGTAATGGTTTGATTTGAGCCAGAAGCATAAGGACCACCTGAAGCGATAATAACTCCCAATGAGTTGGTAATATTCCAAGTTGTTTCGTCTAAGTTACTTCCGGAGAAAATATTCACATCCATTGGTCCACCGAAGCCACCGATTGCACTAGCTGACCCATTCAATGTTGTCGTTTGACCCGAACAGATAGTGATATCCGGACCGGCATTGATGGTTGGAGCTGGACTCACAAAAACGGTCATTTCATCCGTGGATGTACAGGTTCCTGAGGTTGCAGTTAGCGTGTATGTGGTAGTAACAGTTGGAGTGGCTGTTGGGTTCAAGACAGTTGTTGAACTTAAGGTAGCACCTGGCGACCAAACATAGGTAATCGGCAATGTTCCACCACCACTTGTCCCACCGCAACCGGTAACACTTGCAGTCGTAGTTTGTCCACCAGTTATAGACCCGGTATTTACCGTAGTCCCGTTACAGGAAATGGTGTAGGTTGCATTGTTGTCATTAAAAGTCCCTTGGGTTTCTAGCGAAAAATTATAAGGTCCAGTGCCAACATTCGTTAGCGTCACTGTATTGCTAGATGCGAAAACATATGGACCTCCGGATCCAATAGATGTTCCAGATGCATTACTCATATTCCATGAAGTCTCATCCAAAAACCCTGTTCCTGAAATGGTTACGGTAATACTGGAAGCACTTCCCCCTGATCCTGTACCCGTTCCGGCAGATACCGTTCCGTTTAACGTTGTTGGTTGTCCAGCACAAATAACCACATCTGGACCAGCATTTACTACTGGATTACTACATGGAGGTGTTGGACAAGAAACAATGTAACTCATGGTCGTCGGGGCTGTTAGCGCCGTACAAACGTATCTTGACAAATGCACGTAATATTGCCCTGAAGTAGGACAGGTCCATGAAAAATTAGATTGAAGCGCACATTGATCATCCCATTGACCAAGTAAAGTGTACGCGGAATTGTGTAAGCGTAAATAAGTATCTATACTACTTTGACCACAAGTTGAGAACGTATACGTACATCCGGCAGTGGCTGTGAATGGAAACAAAATAACCCCTGTAGAATAAGAAGGAGTATACTGCAACGTGGAAGTTGGAGTAATGGGAAATGTAACCGTTTGAGGTGTACATAACTGAGCTTCTAACTGCACTGTAAATAACAGTGAAATAACAATAAGGGCAAGAAACCTCATTTAGTAGTAGTTGTGTTTCGTATTAATTCGTTTTAGCAGGCTAAATTTAGCAAATAATAAACGAAGTAACAATAAAACAGTTGCCTAATTGAGTACTAGAAAGCGCAAAAAATAAATGAACAGAGTGGAATTTCTTAAAATTCGAAGGACTCCATAAATTTAGTTGTGAAATTTCCCTTACAGAAATCTTCGTTTTGCATCAATTTTTGATGAAAAGGAATGGTTGTTTTTACTCCACCAATCACATATTCCCCAAGTGCGCGCTTCATTTTAGCAATGGCCTCATCACGTGTTTGAGCAACGACAATCAACTTGGAAATCATGGAATCGTAATTTGGTGGAATGGTATATCCTGCATAAACGTGTGCGTCAATTCGGATTCCATGTCCACCAGGACAATGGTAATCCGTAATTTTCCCCGGACAAGGTCTAAAATCCTTGTATGGGTCTTCTGCATTGATACGACATTGAATCGCATGCATTTGCGGATAGTAATTTTTACCAGAAATTTTATGTCCAGCAGCGATTAAAATCTGCTCTTTAATCAAGTCAAAATTAATGACTTCTTCCGTAATCGTGTGTTCAACCTGAATACGCGTGTTCATCTCCATGAAATAGAAGTCACGGTTTTTATCAACTAAAAACTCAACGGTTCCAACACCTTCGTATTTTACAGCTTTAGCTGCTTTGATGGCCGCTTGTCCCATGCGTTCACGAAGTTCATCGGTCATAAATGGAGATGGTGTTTCCTCCACTAATTTTTGATGGCGACGTTGGATGGAACAATCTCTCTCTGATAAGTGACAAGCATTTCCGAATTGGTCACCAGCAATTTGAATTTCAATGTGACGTGGTTCCTCAATGTATTTCTCCATGTAAATTCCGTCGTTTCCGAATGCGGCACCCGCTTCTTGACGTGCGGAATCCCATGCACCTTGAAATTCTTCTTCAGTCCATACAATGCGCATTCCTTTTCCACCACCACCAGCAGTTGCTTTCAGGATGACAGGGTATTTAATGGCTTTCGCTTCTTCCATTCCCTGAGCAACGTCTCTTAACAAACCAACTGATCCTGGAATACATGGTACACCCGCAGCAATCATCGTTGCTTTTGCGGTCGCTTTATCTCCCATTCCGGCAATTTGTTCTGGAAGTGCTCCAATGAACTTGATTCCGTGTTCTTGACAAACGCGTGAAAATTTCTCATTTTCTGATAAGAATCCATATCCAGGATGAATGGCATCTGCATTCGTAATTTCTGCTGCAGCAATAATGTTTGGAATGGATAAGTATGATTTCGCTGATACTGGTGGACCAATACACACTGCTTCGTCTGCAAAGCGAACAGGTAAACTGTCTTTGTCTGCAGTAGAGTAAACAGCAACTGTTTTAATACCCATTTCTTTACAGGTACGAATCACACGCAAAGCGATTTCACCGCGATTGGCGATTAGAATTTTCTTAAACATAATGGAAGATTTTTTGCAGCAATTAAGCTGGATCTACTAAAAATAGTGGTTGATCGTAATCTACTGGACTTGCATTATCAACAAGAACTTTAACGATTTTACCAGAAACTTCTGATTCAATTTCGTTAAATGTTTTCATGGCTTCAATGATGCAAAGTTTATCTCCTGGTTGAATCGTACTTCCAACGCTTACAAAAGCATCTTTGTCCGGTCCTGGAGTGCGGTAAAACGTTCCAATCATTGGAGATTTCACCGTAATGTAACGTGATTCATCTGTGCTTTCTACTGCAGCAACTGGAGTTGAAACAGGCGCAGCCGGAGCAGCAGCAGGCTGTGGAGCCGATACTACAGGCGCAGCAGCTTGAACATAAACAGGTTGTTCACTGAAAGAGGCTCCATTTTCAATGGCAATTTTAAATCCTTCGTTTTCAATTTCAATTTTACCAATTCCTGACTTAGAAACAAGTTTAATAAGGTCTTTGATTTCTTCTAAATTCATAACAATGAGTTGTTTTACAAAATTACTAATATTATGAGTTATAAGCCCATTTCAAATAAATAGCTCCCCACGTAAATCCACCGCCAAAAGCGGATAAAATAAGTGTATCGCCTTTTTTCAATTGTTTTTCATAGTCCCACAAACACAAAGGCAAAGTACCCGCAGTTGTGTTTCCGTATTTTTCAATATTAATCATCACCTTTTCTTTGGATAGACCCATGCGGTTTGCGGTTGCATCAATGATGCGCAAATTTGCTTGATGTGGCACTAACCATTGAACATCGTCGGATGTTAAATTGTTTTTTTCCATTATTTTCGCTGAAACATCCGCCATGTTGGTCACAGCAAATTTGAAGACACTTTGTCCTTCTTGTTTCACATAATGCATTCTGTTTTCAACGGTTTCAATGCTAGCCGGATTTAAAGATCCACCAGCAGGTTGAACTAAGAATTCGCGACCTGATCCGTCAGAATGTAAAATGAAGTCTTGTAGTCCAAGTCCTTCTGTATTCGGTTCCAATAAAACGGCTCCTGCACCATCACCAAAAATGACACATGTCGTTCGGTCTTGGTAATCGACGATGGAGGTCATTTTATCTACTCCAACCACAATTACTTTTTTGTATTTTCCTGTCTCAATGAATTGAGAACCTGTTGCAAGTGCAAAAAGGAAACCTGAACATGCGGCATTCACATCGAAAGACCACGCGTTTTTCATTCCTGTCTTGTCACTCAAAATATTTGCTGTACTTGGAAAGGGATGATCGGGTGTAACCGTTCCACAAATGACCAAGTCAATGTCCATTGGATCAATGCCTTTTTTCTCTAAAAGTTGCTTAACCGCTGCCGCCGCCATATCAGAAGAAGCGCCATTGCGCATGATGCGACGTTCTTTAATTCCTGTACGCGAAGTGATCCATTCATCAGAAGTATCAACAAATTTGGATAAATCCTCATTGCTTAAAATATCCTCAGGAACGTATCCTTGTACCGCTGTAATTGCTGCTGTAATTTTATTCATCTCTTAGTTAAATGCATCGTTTATTTTCGTCGCTAATCCAGAAGCGGCCACTTCATAGGAATGTAACAACATATTTTTGATGGCAATATCATTGGAAATACCATGACCTATAACGGCATTTCCTTTCACACCTAAAATCGGTGTCCCGCCATAATTTTCGTAATTAAAGCGGTCAAAATATTCATCGCGTATTCCGCGCTTGCGCATCAGGGTGTAAATTCCTTCTGCTTCTTTTAAGACAATATTTCCGGTGAAACCGTCACAAACAATCACGTCTGCAATTCCGGTGAATAAATCTCTTCCTTCAATATTACCCGTAAAGTTCAATTCGTCTGATTCAGCAAGCAACTTATACGCTGCTAACGTTAAAAGATTCCCTTTGGAGTCCTCTTCTCCAATGTTCAGTAACGCTACTCTCGGGTTTTCAACTCCGTGAACGTGTTGGGAATAAAGTGCTCCCAAAACGGCAAATTGATACAGAACATCTGCTTTACAATCTGCATTTGATCCAACGTCCAAAAGGATGGCTTGTGACCCATCCATTGCTGGTAAAGTTGATGTAATACATGGACGAATGATTCCTGGAACCGTATTTAATTTATACATCGCTCCAACCAACATCGCACCAGTATTACCTGTACTAGCAAAAACATCCAAATTCGCTTTAGCAAGTAAATCGAATCCTATAGCGATTGAACTATTTGGTTTTTTTGGAATCGCCCGTGTTGGGTGATCGTGATAAGTAATTACTTCAGGAGCATGCACAACCTCAAATCCGTCTAGGACTTTTCCTCGGCTGGCAAATTCACTTCGAATAATTTCCTCATCACCAAGCAAAACAATGGTGACATCATTGGACAGAACTTCTCTCGCCAATAATGCACCATCAATAGTTGCTTTGGGAGCGAAGTCGCCCCCTGAGATATCTAGACCAATCCTCATTTAGAAAACGAGATGGTTCCTTACTCTACTGTTGATTCTTTTTCTGCAACTACTTTACCTCTGTAGTATAATTTCCCTTCATGCCAGTGTGCATGGTGAAATAAATGAGGCTGACCTGTTGTAGGGCATGTTGCCACTTGATGAGCAGTCGCTTTCTTGTGCGTTCTACGTTTGTCACGTCTTGTTGTGGAAATTCTGCGTTTAGGATGCGCCATAACTATGTATTTATATCAATTTAAATTCTTTAATGCTGCCCATCGTGGGTCAATGTTTTCTTTATCCTCTTTGGAAACTGGTTTCGACGTGTATTGTTCAATTAGTCTAACCATATCTTCATTGCATTCATTTTTTTTGTGAGCAGATCGTGCCGGTAATGCCAGCATAATCATCTCGTACATCGATTGTTGAACGTCGATTTCATAGCTTTCTTTTGGAATCACAATCAAGTTTTCATCTTCAGATTCCTCGTCACCAAACACATAGTAAACGGTCAAATCACCTTTGATTTTTTGACTCATTTCCTCATTACATCTAGCACAAGCAACTGAAACAAACCCTTTCACTTCGAAACTAGCTACAAGCATCGTCTCTTTTTTTTCCAAATTTAATTTCACTACTAATTTCCCTTCATCAACCAATGAATACGGCAAAGATTCAAAGAACGTTTTGTCTAAAGCAAAATCGAAAAGATGCTGTCCTAGCTTTAATCCAACAAATGGTATCGTGTAAGGACTTATCATATCGTTTTTACAATGAACAAAAATGAATCCGCGAAATTATAAAATTTATTTCGAATTTTAAAATTATATCGGACGATCAGACTCTTTTTTCCCTCGTTCTTCCTTCGAGAAGGGTAAGGGATTTGCATGAATCTGCTTATTAAACTTTCTATTTTTAAAAATCTCAATGGCTAAATACATGGCACTTCGCATGGACAATTCACTCGCTAAATTTTTGCCTGCGATGTCAAATGCCGTCCCATGATCAGGGGATGTTCGAACGATTGGAAGGTCAGCTGTGAAGTTAACTCCGTCATCAAATGCCAATGCTTTAAATGCTGTAAGTCCTTGATCGTGATACATCGCAAGAATTCCATCAAATTGATTTTTTAAATCTGAACCAAAGAATCCATCTGCTGGAAACGGACCAAAAGCCAAAACTCCTTTATTTTTCGCTTGCTGAATAGCAGGGGAAATAATCTCTTGTTCTTCAGCGCCTAATTTTCCATTTTCACCGGCATGTGGGTTCAATCCGAACACGGCAATTCTTGGCTTCACAATTCCGAAATCTTTTTTTAAGGATTGTTCGAATTTCTCTATTTTCGAGAGGATTCCCTCCTTATTCAGTGCAGAACTCACGTCTTTGATCGGAATATGTGTGGTAACCAAAGCAACTTTTAGTCTTTCTGAAACTAAAATCATCAATGCTTCTGAAACACCAGACATATCGGCAAGGTACTCGGTGTGTCCCGGGAATTGGAATCCTGCTTTTTGAATCGCATCTTTACTAAAGGGACTCGTTACCAACACATCAATTTTTCCTTCGGATAAATCTTGAGTGGCTGCCTCTAATGATTTTAATGCATATGATCCACCCGTAGCGGTAACTTCACCAACTTGTAATTCGACATCTTCATTCCAAATGTTGATGACATTGATTTTTTTCGCTTGGATTTCACCTGCATCTTTACAAGAGGTGTATTGAAAGTCTTGGAGATCCAGCAACTTCTTGTAATAGGAAACGATTTTGGTCGAACCGTAAATCACAGGGGTGAAATCACCGAGGATTCGGTTGTCTTTCAGGGCCTTTAACGTGACTTCTGGACCAATACCATTCAAGTCACCAAGGGTGATACCAACTTTGTACAATTCCTTCGTTGAAACTGGCTCTTTCGTTGTTTCTTGTTCTCTATCCATTATTTATAACGATTTTTCAGGAATTGATACAACAAACGAACTCCCGCTCCTGTTCCACCATCTCCTTTGTAATTTTCTTTTGAATCCAACCAAGCTGGACCAGCAATATCCATGTGAATGTAGGGAGCTTTTACAAAATGCTCTAAAAATTTTCCAGCGGATATCATTCCAGCATTTGGTCCTCCAATATTTTTCATATCAGCAATCTTTGATTTCATGTGTGCTTTGTAGTCGTCCCAGAATGGAAAACGAACAACACGTTCATGGACATCAAAACCAATTTTCTCTAAATCTTCAAAATAACTATCGGCGGCGTTGCCCATGATAATCGTCGCTTCGGTACCAATTGCTCTCAAAGCTGCTCCCGTTAAGGTTGCGGCATCAATGACAATTTCCGGATCATATTTAGCAGAATAGGCTAACGCATCTGCTAAGATCATTCTTCCTTCCGCATCGGTGTTGAGCACCTCGATTGTTGTCCCATCAAACATGGTAATCACGTCTCCAGGAGTGTAGGCATTTCCACCTGGACGATTATCCGTCGCCGGAATTAATCCAATAATGTGAACCGGCAATTTTTGAAGTGCGGCGAAGTAAATCACTGCTGCCATAGTTGCACCACCTGCCATGTCACCTTTCATCGTGTCCATGGAGCCCGCCGTTGGCTTTAAACTAAGTCCGCCCGTATCATACACCACGCCTTTCCCTACTAAAACCACTGGTTTTTTATTGACAGCATTTTCCGGTTTGTATTCGGCAATGGTAAAGGTTGGGGGATCGATGGAGCCTTTATTCACGGCTAAGAGTCCACCCATTTTCAAGGATTCGATTTGTGTTTTCCCTAGAACATTTACATGAAATCCAGCCTCGTCTCCTAGTTTAGAAATGGATGCAGCCAATTGTTCTGCATTCAAATGTGAAACGGGTGTATTGACCATGTCTCGTGTCCAGAAAACAGCTTTTGACATAGATGTCAATTCATTCAATTGATCAATCGTCAGTGACGCATCAACAAAAATATGTTTGAATGTGTAGTTTTTCGGTTTTGAGAAGTGTTGTGTAAATCGGTAACTGGACAAAAGCAAGCCCTCAGACAAGGCAAATAAAGCCTCATTATTCGAACCAATGACTTGGATTCCTTCTTCGGAGTCGCAAATCAAGCCTTCGATTGTATTTCCTAAAACACGAATTTCTTCTGCCTTTTGCTCTGTTTTAACTAGAAAAGTAAAGCCTTCAGGGCTTTTGAAGTAATCAAATTTCTTGTCGCTTGACTGAAAACCTGCAACGGTTTCCGCTGCTAGTCCAGCAATCTGCGTAGCGTTTGTTTCTATTAAGTAGATTTTTGAAGCGCATGCATTGGCTTCTGTAGAATGTATGAGTTGAATCATGATTCGAATTTTTACAAAGGTAGTAAGTTATCTTGCTTGGGAATGAAAAATATCAAGTCCATAATCTTCTAAAAATCGGTCGATTGCTCGAGGGATTGGATATTGATGTAAATCTTCTATTTGCACAAGCTCTCCGTCCTCCTGTTCATTTGCCTCTCGAACGATGAAATGACAAAATAAATGTTGATGCGAAAGCACATGTCGGTATTCTTTGGATTGAAAGTGAGGATGAATTCCATCTAAATACTGCTCCTTTTCTGCGGAACTATTAAATTCTTTCAATGGAAATTGATACAAATGTTGCCAAATGTCTTTTTCATTTCTTTTCTGGAGGTACATCCATCCCTTTTTGGGCTGCATTAACTCAAAAACAAAAAACCGTTGTCGGACCGACTGCTTCTTCAACTTTACGGGCAGGATTCCAGTCGTCTTTTGTGCAAAACCAAGGCAATAAACAGTTAGTGGACATTCATCACACAATGGCTGAGTAGGCTTACAATGTAGTGCCCCGAATTCCATCATTGCTTGGTTAAATAGTCCGGGATTTTCTTTGTCTAACAGTTCATTTGCGAAGCGCTCAAAATCTTTTTTCCCTTGCGTGGAGTTAATGGGAACGTCCCAGTTGTGCAAGCGACTCAACACACGAAAAACATTTCCATCGAGAACGGCATGTGGTAAATCAAAGGAAAAAGAGGCAATTGCTGCCGCGGTATACGGACCAACGCCCTTTAGTTTTAGAAGTCCTTCGTAACTATTCGGAAAGACGCCATCAAATTCTTCTACAAGCTGTTTTGCTGTGCGGTGTAAATTTCGCGCCCGGCTGTAATAACCGAGTCCTTGCCACAAATTCAACACCACTTGTTCATCCGCTTTCGCGAGGTCAAACACCGTAGGAAACGCTTCCGTAAACTTAAAATAGTAAACCATTCCCTGATCTACGCGCGTCTGTTGCAGAATGATTTCACTAAGCCAAATGAAATAGGGATCCTTTGTTTCACGCCAAGGAAGTGGACGCTTGTGGATGCGATACCAGTTGCTTAACTCACCTTGAATTTGCTTCATTTGAAAATATTTGAGAAAAAAAACAGGAAAATTAACAATATAAAGTTTCTGTGATATACTTTTGCACCGCATTAAAAATCAATTAACATCAAGAAAATATGACTAAAGCGGATATCGTAGCAGACATTGCAGAAGAAACAGGATTAGAAAGAAACGAAGCTCTTAGAGCAGTTGAGTCATTTATGAACTCTATCAAAGCATCGTTAGCGAAAGGGAATAATGTCTATTTAAGAGGATTTGGTAGTTTCATCGTGAAAGAACGTGCACAGAAAACTGGACGTAACATCTCGAAAAATACGACTATCATTATCCCTGCTCACAACATTCCATCTTTCAAACCATCAAAAGTATTTATTGATGAAGTAAAGAATAAGGTTAGCGTGAAATAAGATTTCGGTATTTCAAAATTTTATTTATCTTTGCACTCCCTTTTCTGAGGGGGTGCATTTTTTTTAGATTCAAGTAACACTAAAATATATATTATGCCAAGCGGTAAAAAAAGAAAAAGACATAAAATGGCTACGCACAAGCGTAAAAAACGTCTTAGAAAAAATCGTCACAAGAAGAAGAAGTAAGAACTTCTTAAGTTGAGAAGAAAAGGAGGCTCATTGATTCTTTCAGTGAGCTTTCATTGTTTCATCCTGTAAACTTCTAATTGTGAACCTAGAACTCGTTGTCGATACCAGGTCAAATGGAATTTGGATCGCATTGTTGCGGGACGGCAAATTAATTGAATTACATGAGGATCGTGGAAATTCAGATTTTGCTGTTGGCGACATCTATTTGGGAAGAGTACGTCGTGTGGTTCCTAGTTTGAATGCTGCATTTGTTGATGTTGGATACGAAAAAGATGCCTTTTTGCATTATTTGGACCTTGGTCCACAGTATCATTCTCTTGCTCGATTTGTTAAAGAATCCATGCAAGGAAAACAAAATGTCGCAGATCTGCAATATTTCAAATTAGAGAAAGACATTCAAAAAGACGGTAAAATTAGCAATGTACTCTCTTCGTCCCAGCCCATTTTGGTGCAGGTGGCTAAAGAGCCTATATCCATGAAAGGACCTCGTTTGAGTTCTGAAGTGACGCTAGCCGGACGCTACCTCGTTCTCGTACCTTTTTCAGATAAAATATCTGTTAGTCAAAAAATCAAAGATTCGAATGAAAAGGACCGCCTAAAGGACCTGATGAATCGAATCAAACCAAAAAACTTTGGTGTCATTATTCGAACAGTGGCTGAAAATAAGTCTACAGCAGACTTAGAAACGGACCTTGAAAACTTGTTGGAAAAATGGCGCGGAATGCACGCGAACCTAAAAGGAATTCAACCTCCTCGTCGTGTATTAGGTGAATTGAATACCACTACTTCTATTCTGCGCGATTTGTTGAATGGAAACTTTACGAATATACATGTCAATGATCCTGCACTCGCTTTAGAGATGAAGGAATATATATCATCCATCGCTCCAGGACGTGAGAAAATCGTTCGAAATTACGAAGGGAAAATTGACATTTTTGAACGCTTTGCGATCAACAAGCAGATAAAAGCATTGTTCGGTAAGAAAGTTCCATTACCAAGTGGTGGATACCTGATCATCGAGCATACTGAGGCGATGCACGTGATTGATGTCAATAGTGGTAACCGTAAAGGTGCCGACGGACAAGAATCGAATGCATTAGCAACAAACGTTGAAGCTGCCGAAGAAATTGCACGTGTATTGCAACTGCGCGATATGGGTGGAATTGTTTGTGTCGATTTTATCGATATGCACGAAAAAGAAAACAACAAGATTCTCTTCGAAAAAATGAAGGAATTTATGAAGTCGGATCGTGCGAAACACAACATGATTCCTCCGTCAAAGTTTGGTATCATTGAAATTACACGTCAACGCGTTCGACCAGAAACGGACATTGAAACTTCAGAAACATGTCCAACATGTAACGGAAGTGGAGAGGTAACCGCAAGCATTCTTTTCTCTGAAGAAATCGAGAATAACTTGAGTTATTTATTGAACGACCGCAAGGAGAAAGGGGTAACCTTACTGGTTCATCCGTACTTGGAAGCCTTCTTCAAAAAAGGAATTATCAGCAAACAATGGAGTTGGTTCTTTAAATACAAGCAATGGATTCCGGTTCGTGGCGTGACTGCTCACCATTTGTTGCAGTATTCATTCGTGAATAAATCCAACGAGGAAATTACCTTGTAATGATTCCATCTGCTTTTTCAAAGGAGCAAATCATCTTTAAATTAGAAGCCTTTTGTGCTTATCAGGAACGCTGTACCCAAGAAGTTCGAACGAAACTCGAACGCTTGGGTGCGGACGAATCCTTGTCCATAGAAGTCATTAAACACCTAACAGATCATCGTTTCTTGGACGATAAACGCTTTGTGGAAGCCTACGTTCAAGGAAAAGTACGCATCAAAAAGTGGGGCCGACAAAAAATTAAAGCGGCGCTTTTCCAAAAACGCATCGACGCTAAATTGATACAAGAAGGAATCTATGCATTCATCTCGGATGACGAATACCAACAAGTAATTGAATCTTTAATCGAACGTAAAAAACGGGAACTTTCCTCCGAAAAAAATCCTCAAATAAAAAAGCAGAAACTGATGAGGTTCCTGCTTTCAAGAGGTTTTCAATACGATGAATTTTCTTCCTCGAATTTGGATTAATTCGCTTTGATTAGCGTGGTTGCGCTGTTGACCCAGTTCACAGGACCACCTGCGATGTATCCTTGTTGTCCTAGATTCGTGTAATTGATGTTCCCATCTTTCAATTTGTCTGCTTTAACGAAAAAGCATGTAGGATAACCACGAACAGCAAATTGCTGCTGTAACATGCGGTTTTGTACTTTTAATTCTTCCGCTTGTGGAACACTTGCACTTGGAAAATCTACTTCCACTAAAATCACATTTTCCTGTGCCCATTTTTTAAATTCACTTTGTGTAAATACTTCTTTTTGAAGCTTTTTACACCATCCACACCAGTCTGAACCAGTGAAAAACAACATCATTGGCTTGTTTTCTTTTTTGGATAATTCCATGGCCTTGTTTAAATCTGTGTGCCATACGACATCTTCTTTAGCAGCCTTCTGAGCAAATAATTGCAGACTTGTTAAGAATATAATGGATAATATTGCAATGGTTTTCATATAATTTTTTTTTAAAATTAACAATAATTGCCTCCCCATCCAAAAACCGTGCAAAAATTTCACATGAATAATTTTTCATGTTATTTTCAATAAAAACAATATATTCGTTTCCTAAAACCTTAGCGTATGAGATCACTAGTACTATTTTTTTGTCTAATTAGCTCCTTATCTTTATTTGCACAAACACCCACTCAAACCGTTCGCGGAAAAGTGTTTGATAACGAAACAAATTTTCCTTTGAACGCGGTAAAAATCTCTATCGAAGTAAACGATGGAAAATTGTACCGAACTCTGTCCACCGCGGATGGAACCTGGGAAATCACAAAAGTTCCAGTCGGAAAACATGAGTTGAGCGCGAATTATTCATTCTACGATAGTAAGTCGATGACCATCGAGGTGAGCTCTGGACGCGAATTAATCCTTCAAATTCCCCTTCAAGAGAAAATCTCTGAGCAAAATGAAGTAAAAGTCCTGACGAAAAAACACGGGGAAGTGATCAATGAAATGGCGCTTCTTTCTGCACAACAATTTAGTGTGGCAGAAACAAACCGTTATCCCGGTTCCCGTATGGACCCCGCTCGCATGGCTTCGAACTTTGCCGGAGTAAATGGTGCAGATGATTCTCGTAATGACATCGTTGTCCGTGGAAATTCTCCACTAGGTGTCATATACCGTGTAGAAGGTATCGATATTCCGAATCCAAATCACTTTGCGATTGCAGGAAGTTCAGGTGGACCTGTTTCCATCATTAACAATAAAATGCTCGGAAACTCTGATTTCTTTATGAGTGCCTTTCCAGCAGAATATGGAAATAGTACTTCTGGTGTTTTTGACTTGAAACTTCGCAACGGAAACAACAAACAGCATGAGTTTACAGGTCAGTTTGGATTTCTAGGAACGGAATTCCTCGCTGAAGGACCTCTTTCGAAAAATGGGAAATCTTCCTTTTTAGTGATGGGACGCTATTCAACCTTGTCGATGTTTCAATCCTTGGGAATCCAAATTGGAACCTCTGCTATTCCAATTTATGGTGATGGAGCCTTTAAATTCAATTGGCAATTGAAAAATGGTGGACAACTTTCCTTTTTCGGATTGGGTGGAGCAAGTGATATCTCCATCATGATTTCGGATAAAAAGGAATACTCCCAAGAATTCTATGGGGAAGGTGACCGTGATCAGTATTTTGGGACATCCATGTATACTACTGGACTCAACTACAAGAAAACCTTAAGTGAAAAAACATACATTTCTTCAACGCTAGCGTTTTCGCAAGAAGAACAACATACGAATCACAATTATATGAAAGGACGTCAAGTTGACACCACCTTGAATATCATAACGTATGACTCGCTTTACGCAATGATGGCTTACAAATACACCATTCGCAAATTGTCAAGTTATACGGCGTTGAATCACAAAATCAATAAGCAACATTTAATCAAGGCCGGGATTATTTTAGATGTAATGAACATGAATTTCTTGGATTCTTGTTTGTCTGATTTGGATGACCAAAGTACATGGCAAGTTCGTTGGGACTACCAAGGAACAGCGGCCTTAATTCAGCCTTTTGTTCAGTGGAAATGGCGCATTAACGACAACATGGACTTCTCCGCTGGATTGCATGCGCAATACTTTACCTTGACCAATAGTGTGAGTCCATTGGAGCCGCGTATCGGATGGAAATACCGTATGAAAGGCAATCAGTCCATCTTTGCTGGTGGAGGTTTACACAGTCAAACACAACCGTATTATACCTACGCTTACAAGGTTCTACCGAATCAAGCAAGCAATCCGGCAAGTAACATGAATGTCGGATTCACCAAAAGTATCCACTCTGGAATTGGCTATGAAAAATCGTTCAATAAAGGATTCAACATCAAAACAGAAGCGTATTACCAACATTTATACGATGTGCCTGTGTCCATGACACCGTCTTCGTTCTCAATGATCAACGTAGGATCTGGATTCTCGCGTTTGTTCCAAGATTCCTTGCAAAACACGGGAACAGGATACAACTATGGATTGGAATTAACGGTTCAGAAATACTTCGACAAAACCTTCTTTTTCTTGTTCACTGGTTCGATTTTCGATTCCAAATACAAAGGAAGCGATGGCATTCTTCGCAATACCTCGTACAACGGAAATTACGTAGTGAATTTATTGGCGGGTAAAGAATTTAACATCAATGCGAAAAACACGATTGGAATCGGATTCAAAGTAACGAGAGCAGGTGGAAAACGCTACGGACTAGTGGATGTTGCAGCATCGAATGCTGCCAAAGAAATCTTGTTCTTGGATAGCGCGTTTAACGACTACAAATTCAAGGATTACTTCCGTTTGGACTTAAAAATTAGCTGGAGAAAAAATGCGGAGAAAGTGACGCATGAAATCGGATTGGACTTAGTGAACTTGTTGAACACGAAAAACCTATTAAGCTTAACGTACAATCCTGCGATTTTACCGCAAGACATCGCGAATCCGAATTACCAACCGTATAGCCAAAATACGCAACTTGGATTCTTGCCGATTTTCTACTATAAAATTGATTTTAAAGTACTGAAAAAATAGTGAAATCGAAGGAACTTGGTATACTCATTGACAAACACAATTATTCGGAAAGCAGTAGTATTTTGAATTTTTACACCCTCGAAAAAGGCTATTGTAGCTTTATTTTCAAAGGAGTCAAAAAGAAAAGCAAGTCCTTAAATCAACTCGGCTTATACGAACTGAGCTACTTCAAAAGACCCGAAAGTGACCTAGGCATTATTCAAACAATGGATTATGCCTGGACGCCTTCTCATCTCTACACACAGCCGCAAAAAGTGATGCTCGTTTTTTTTATGGCGGACGTCCTCAAACAAACCATCAAGCAACAAGGTCCAGATCCTTCGCTTTTTGATTACGTGCAAGCGCAGCTCATCGATCTGGAAACCCGCACAGATGATTTTCTCTTTCCAACTCAGTTCTTGGCACAGTACATGCAATTCCTCGGCTACGCTCCTTTGTTTGATGAAGACAACGCGAGTGCCTTCGACATCGAGCGCGGAACCTTCACCAATATGCCAAGTGGTGCGCTTTATGTGCAAGATCCAGCACTCATTGCTTTTTTGAAAGACCAGTTTTTGAAAGAAAGCGCAGAAGACTATCCCAGAGAGTTGGTTCGAAAAGGCTTGGATGTCCTCGTGAAATACGCGGAACTGCACTTACCAAATTTCAGTTTGAAAGTAACCTTGGAGGTGATCCGAGATACGCTTTATTCGT
>JBEDJV010000008.1:0-17664 GCA_041172545.1 Bacteroidota bacterium
GCCGTAAACTTGCAACATGAAAAAAACCAGTCTTTTTGTTTTTCTCTTCATGTCATTTGTGAGTCTATATGCTCAAAACGCGTTAGAAGGAATCATCGTAGAGAAATACTATGTATCTACGAAAAAGGACAATTCCAAGAAAAACCTAAGCGGTGAATTACCCGTTGGAAGTACGACCTACCGAATTTATGTGGACATGGCTCCGGGCTGTCGATTTATGGCTGCGTACGGTTCGCCTGGACATCCATTGGAAATCAACTCGACTGAATTAATTTTCAATCATTTAGATAACGGTGCTGAACATCCATTGAGGATACCAGAGCGCACTTACAAGAAAAATATTGTGCCTTTGGATTCATGGATTACCATTGGTCCTGCTGGAGAAAATTATATGGGAGTGCTCAAAGATGCCGATACCTTGAAAGATGTTGGCACCGTGGTTCCCTTTGAAAACGGGTTTTTACTTTCCGATAAAAAGGAAATGGGCTACAGCCTACAAAAGAGAGATGGATATCAACGAACGGATAATATTCCAGACATCACGCTTTATCATATTGATTCAAGTTTGAATGTATTACGAATGGAAACGGTTGGAAAATCATTTCGTGTCGAGAATGGTGCATGGGCTTCTATGGGTAAAGGAGTATTTGGTGTCGATTCTTTAGGCACAAATACCATCCTTATTGCTCAAATTACCACAAAAGGTGAATTGAATTATGAATTAAACTTGATGCTTCGCAACGCTGATGGAAAAGAGCAAAAATTTGTTGCCAAAGATCCAATAGACAAAGAAATATTTCATCCAGCGCTAAAATCGAAAAACTAAACAGATTAAAATTTAACCCTATGAAAAAAATAATACTTCCCATTAGTTTTCTTGTTCTTTCAGGATTCTTTACTAAAGTAACTGCACAAGTAGGTTTAGAAGGAATTGTAGTAGAGAAATTTTACATTTCAAATGCAGCAGATTCCATTGATGCGGTAAATAATGGTGCTGTTCATCCATTGTATGTTGGTTCAACAACCTATCGTGTTTATGCAAATTTGTTACCTGGATACAAACTGGTAAACCTTTTTGGAAATACAGAACATCCACTCTTGATCGAAACGTCTACTGCTTTTTACAACGACCCAAATTTTGGATTTAAAGTATACCAAGGGACAAGTGTAAATAACACGAAGAAAAACACGACCCTTATTGATTCTTACATTTCAATGGGAGGTGTAGCGAGTGGACAAATGGGCGTTTTGAAATCAGAAGACACGGATGGATCCATAGGAAACTTACAAGGGATTCTTGCTAATACAGATCCATTAATGGGCTTACCGATTACGGGAGCAAATTCTGCTGATGGACTGATGCCTGGCACCCCAAATACACCGAGTGTTTTAGGTATTTCGAATGAATTAGACATTTTTGATCAAACAGCAGGATCGCTATTCACGACAAGCAATGGCGCTGTTTCCACACTTGGAGGTGTTGAAGGTGTGACCGCTTCAAATCACGTGTTAATCGGACAATTTACAACCAATGGAGACTTTAGCTTTAAGTTAAACCTACAAATCTTGACTCCTGTTGCAGGTGAAAGTCAAATATTTGTAGCAGATACGCCAACAGGAACGGAATTGACGGATACCACATTGATTTACAACTCTAACCCGAATGGCGGAGTAGGAATTCAAGAAACAATTGCTGAAGCAGCACTTTCCATCGATTATCAAGTATATCCGAATCCAACTAGCGAATCGTTTGCTATTCGTCAACACGGAAACATGACGCAATCAAATTACGATTACACCGTAACTGATTTAAGTGGAAAAACAGTATTAGCAGGTCATTCAAACGCAAAAACGACACAGGTGGATGCGTCCAACTTACAAACAGGAATTTACTTAGTAACGATGACTCAAGATGGCATCGTAAGCACAAGTAAATTGATCAAAAACTAAACAATGCGCGGTCCAATTCTTCTTTTCTTATTGCTTTTAGGCGTAACGACGAGTTACGCACAAGGTACCTTTCGTGGCAAGGTGACGGATCCAAACGGTGAAGCCGTAATGGAAGTGAAGATTCTCCTATTGGAGAATAAAGCAGTCATCACCAAAACGGATTTGGACGGAAATTTCACCTTGAATATTCCGGATAATTCCTTGTATAAAGTACGCTTTACACATTATGCCCACGATACCCTGATTGAAAGCATTCAATTGAAGGACAAAGAAGTATTGGTCAAAAACATTACGATTAATCCGCGTAACACGACAAAAAACGAAAAGCAAATCACGGTAGGCATCAAACAGACCAAAGCCAACGATTACTACATGGAGAAAATCAAGCTGAATTCAGCAACAACGATTGACTACATTTCCTCGGAAACCATGAAGAAAACGGGAGACGCCAATGTCACAGCTGCGGTGGCTAGGGTTTCAGGAGTTTCAACCAACGGTGGACTGATTACCGTGCGCGGAATCGGTGACCGCTATGTGAAAACGACTTTGAATGGTTCACGGATTCCGACATTAGACCCATTGACGAACAACATCAAGTTGGACATCTTTCCATCAAGTTTGGTCGATAACATCATCATTACCAAAACAGCGAGTCCCGATTTACCTGGAGATTGGGCGGGTGCGTATATTTCCGTTGAAACAAAAGATTATCCTGACAAATTAACCGTGAATGCGGAGTCTTCTTTTGGCTATAACGCACAGACTACGTTTAAAGATTTCATTACTTCTGACCGAAGTGGAACGGATTGGTTAGGTTTTGATAGAGGTCTAAGAACCCGTGATGACCGCAATGAACAAATCGTTCAACCGAATTTGGCTCCAACTAACTACCAGGAGATGGTGGCGCTTGGATTAGGAGATTACTTCAAATCCTTAGGTATTTCAGGATGGAAGGACGGTGATCCAGAAGAAAGTACCTATATGCGTTTAGGCTTGGTGCAATTAGGATTACTTGGAGCCGGGCAAGTCAATGACAATGCTGCTTATCAAAATGCCTTAAATACCTACAATCAGCAATATGCCCCACAAGCTTTTGAGTTGATAAACCCAAATGGAACAAATTATTCAAATGGATTTTCCAATAATTGGAACACACTTTACCGAAGAGCCCCATTGAATTTCACACAGAATTTTAGTGTGGGTGACCAAGTAAAGTTATTTGGAAAACCACTTGGATACTTTTTTGGTTTGCGTTATGGAAATACCGTGCGGTTTGACCCTAATGGAATCTCTCAGCGCATACTTCCTGAGGAATTAAATTATGGCATTGATTATATTGATGAGGCAAAAATCAGCCGAGAGACTAATTCTTGGAGCATGCTCTTGAATTTAGCATATAAGTTGAATGACTACAATAAAATGTCTCTACTCATCATGCCAAATATCACCGGAACGAATGATGTGGCGAATTTCTCTACACAATGGAATTTGGAAAATGACATCGAGGACATACGAGTGCGTAAAAATATTTTTTATGAGCAACGTCAACAGAAAATATACCAGTTTGCGAGCCAACATGTATTGCCAAAATCCAAAATTAAATTTGACTTAAATGCTTCCTTTACCGGAGGAAAAAGTACGGCGCCTGATTTTAAACTGACTCAGTACAAGGCTCAAAGACAGGGTAATGAAATTTTGCCTGGGTATCAATTCTCGCCAACAGCAGATGATGGAATTAGAAGGTATTATAGATATTTAGATGAAAACCTTTTTGATTCTCGTTTTCAAGTAGAAATACCATTAGCAAAAGAGGAAGTGAAATTGATTCGAAAGATCAAAACTGGCGGTGCTTATCAATTGACAACTAGAGATTCGAATATTGATGAATTCTTTTTAAGTTCTGGAAATTCGTTTGTCCCTCAATTACAAAATGATGACATCAATGCGTATTTGAATGAAGATAAATTTACTATTCAAAATGGTCAACTAGATTTTTTCTACGAGCAACGTAAATGGGATTGGAATCACACCATTGGAAAAACATCCATTTCTTCTGCTTTTGCTTTAGTTGATTTTGAGTTTTCGAAAAGTATCCGTTTCAATGGTGGATTGAGAGTGGAGAAAGTAAACCTATTTTCAGATGTCTATCAATATGATTTATTGGGGTATGAAAGAAATGATGGACGGAGAAGTAATGTCGCGGGATATCCACTAATAAATCCGGGAATTATTGATAAAGTCAATTTCTTACCTTCCGGAAGTTTGATTTATAAATTAGCAAGTAAAAAAAATACAACAAACCTTCGTTTGAATTTTAGTCAGACCGTTGCACGACCTAATTTACGGGAGATGAACGATGCTGCGGTATATGATAACGAGTTTAGAACCCTGATTTATGGGAATTCCAACCTGAAGATGACGGAAATTTATAATTACGATTTCCGTTTTGAGAATTTCTTTAAAAATGGAGACAATATTTCAGCAAGTGCTTTCTACAAAGATTTTACCAATCATATTGAGATGGGATTTGGTAGTTCGGGGATTACTTGGGACAACAACGAAAACTCGTATGTTGCAGGTATTGAGTTAGAAGGCAGAAAGAAAGTGGGAGATCACTTCGAATTCAGGAGCAACGTCACTTTAGTGAAATCCTATTCTCAGTTTGTTCGAAAAGAATTAGTGGTGCTTCCAAATAATCAAAGTTTGTATATTCCCATTGATACCGTGGAACGTACCATGTTTGGACAAGCGCCTTACATCGTGAATGGTATTTTAAGTTATTCATCAGACACGCTCGGACTTACAGCTACCATCAGTTACAATGTGCAAGGTCCACGTTTGGTCTTAACTGGAATTTTAAAAGGACGTCCAGATGTGTATGAAATGCCACGTCACACGGTTGATATCAAGGTTTCTAAATCCTTGAGCAAACATTTCTCCATGAGTCTGACGATGCGAGATTTATTAAATGCTCCGGTAAGACGTGCCTATAAAACACCAAGCGGATACATTGATTACGACCGCTTCCGTTATGGAACGAATTTCCAAGTTGGATTATCCTATAAATTATAAAGAAAAAGAACATGCGATACCTCCTTGTACTCATCATTATTAGTGCGATACAATTCACGGGTTTTTCTCAGTTGGAAAAAGTCATCGTGGAAAAATACTACGTCAGCGATTTAAACGATGCTACGGATACCCTTGGTGGTGGACTTCCAGTCGGATCTACGACTTACCGCATTTATGTGGATCTTGCCCCAGGTAGTGTATTGAAAAAAATCTATGGGGATGCCAATCATCTCTTTTCCATTCAGAGCACCGCACCTTTCTTCAATCATGAAAGCGATGGACAAACTTTTGCAAAAGATTTTGTGAAAAACAGATATTTAGAAGGAGTCGTTGCTTTGGACACTTGGTTAACCTTAGGACAAACAACCAAAACGCAAGCTGGAAAAACCTATGTGGGTGTATTGAAAAATCAAGATGTCGATGGGTCTTTTATTGGTGGCATCAATAATGATGGTGGATCGGAGTTGATTTCAACGGGATTGTTAGTAAACAATGATATCAGTGCAGGAATTCCGTTGACGCAAGCAGATGGCATGGACACCATGGTAACGATTCCAAGTTCTTGGTCTCATTTTGGACTTTTAGATTTTGTTACCGGAAACG
Source organism: Bacteroidota bacterium (assembly GCA_041172545.1). Taxonomy (GTDB): domain Bacteria; phylum Bacteroidota; class Bacteroidia; order Flavobacteriales_D; family Crocinitomicaceae; genus UBA952. Next base: position 5,626 of record JBEDJV010000008.1, read on the forward strand.
ATTCGACCATGTTTGGTTCACTTACTCAAAACAATGAATTCCTTTCAGATAATTTTTATTTATCCAATTCCGGGATTATGGGATTGATTCCGGATAGCAACCAAATTTTGGTGGCTCAATTAACCACAACCGGTGATCTTTCATTTCACCTGAATATTGTGGTAGATGTATTAATGAATGGATTGCTTGAAACCATTCATTATGTTTCCTCAAATGATACGATTCTTTCTGGCGAAGAATTTAATCCATATTTAATCTACCCCTCTACCTGCGGTTGTAACAATTCCGCTTATGTGGAATATGATCCGAATGCCACATGTTTGGAACCTGGCTCATGCATCACACCAATCATCATTGGATGTATGGACACGATGGCATGTAATTACGATCCAGAGGTGAATGTGAATATGCCCAATTTATGTTGTTACCCAGGAAAATGCAACAACAGAGATATCGCGATTGTTTGTCCAGCATTACGTGGGGAAAACTTTGAGTTTTTAGTGTATCCGAATCCAAGTTCTGCCGATTTCTTTTTAGATGTGTATAGTGGAATGGCCAATGAAGCGATTCAAGTCGAAGTCTTCAATACGTTTGGAGTAAAAGTATTCGAAAACGCATTCGCTCCAAGCTCAATTTTGACAGGTGAGAAATTGGAATTTTCTAACTCGGAAAAAGGAGTGTACCACATCAAAGTACAAATCGGCGAACAAGTTCAAACACAATTGTTATTTAAGAATTAAACCATGAAGCACTTTTTCTTTTTACTTGTTTTTCTTATCCTTGGTTTACAAGCATGCCAGAAAGAAACGAACAAACCTCTTGTTTTAGAATTTGGAACGGTGACTGATGTTGATGGAAACACCTACAAAACGGTGAAAATTGGTGATCAATGGTGGATGTGTGAAAATTTACGCGTGAAGCATTTCCAGGATGGATCAAACATTACCTTCATCGGAAATGTCGATCAAGATTCAGTTTGGGCTCAATCAACGGAGTCCTCATTTAGCTTCATTAATGACACTATTTTCGGGTGTTTTTATAATTATTTGGCAGTTCAAGACACACGTATGATAGCTCCAGCCGGCTGGCATATTCCGTCCGATGAAGAATGGAAGACCTTAGAAAAAACAATCGGCATGTCGTCAACGGATGCAGACCAATTGGCTTGGAGAGGAAGCAATGAGGCAGAACTTTTGATTAATAAAATTTCTGAAGGATGGCCATCAGGAACAGTGCCATTTGGTTTAGATACGTATGATTTCTCCATTTTACCGGCGGGATGCAGATTATTTAATGGAGAACTAACAAATGGTAATAACGCATTTTTCTGGACAGCAACATCTGCCACAAATGGGCAAGCATACTACCGTTATTTTGATTACCTAAAAAAGAACATTTTTAGACAAACGACTTATCCGCAGTATGGTATGAGTATTCGTTGTGTGAAAGATTAAAAAAGAAAAGATGATTCGATTATTCTGTTTATACGTCCTATTGAATACTAGTTTATTTGCACAAGGAACGAAAGAAACCAGTCCATGGACCCTTGGTGTACTTGGAAGCAGTGCGACTACCTACCGTTTCACCAGTGCAGATGCCACTTCAGCATGGTTAAAAGATCAGTTGGATTCAACCGAATCATGGACGAATGGATATGCCTACGGATTAACTGCCGATTATAGCTTTTCCGAAAAACTGAGCATCCGCAGTGGATTCGTGTTCACACAAACAGGACAAGCACTTAAAAATCTAGAGGGATATCGGTCTTTTAAAATCAACTATCAATTCATTGACCTGCCTCTCACCTTTCGCTATGCGGTTCCAACGGAAAATGCCAACTTGGTTTTTGGTGCTGGTCCACAATTGACCTACATGGTCCGTTCAAGAGCGATTTACCAAAGCATTGACGACATAGCATTAAACAAAACCAACATCAACGACGAATCTCTTCGCAAACTAGGTCTAGCCTTTGGCGCACACGTTTCGTACGACCGATATTTGGGAAACAACAGTTACATTGAATTTGGCCTCAACTACCGACAACAAGTTCTTAGCATCGCACAAGGCTCCATCAACCGCCTACCTTTCTCCCTCGGTGCATTCCTAGCCTTCCGCCAAGGATTCTAAATTTATCCGCCGAAGTTAGCGCCAGCAACGAAGGAGGACGTTTTCATTCTTCCGCCGCGGCGGATCTCACTCTGTATTTCGCTCTCGCTCTGTTTCTTGCTCTGTTTGTCATCCACCAAAGTGGCTACACTACGAATTAGGGTGCAGTATACTGCGCGCTCTTTCTTCCGCCACGGCGGACTCGCACTGTTTCCCCTCCTTGTACATCGCTCTCATTCTCTTTCTCGCTCTGAATTCCCACTAACATTTCAACAACATTCCTTTCAACAATTAACCACAACTATGCTCATTAAGTCTTTTAACAATCCCTTCACACACCCTTTACAATCCCTTCTCAATACCCCAACATTTAGCCAATATAAATTTATCAAACCTTTCATTTTGGCTTAATAAAGGATTGATGATGCCCCCCTAAATTTGTATCGTAAAATCTAAAAAGTATAAAAAATGAAAACAAAAAAACCTATTTTAAGACTCGTTGCACTCGCTGCGTTGTCATTTTTCACGGGTAACGAGATTGTTGCCCAAACAAACATTGGGGCGGCTTGTGGTTGTCCTGCTGTAGGTTCAAGAACAGCTGGTAGCATCCTAACGGAAGCGACAAATGCTGGTGTTTTAGGAACATTGCCTTCGTCAGCTTATGGTTATGAGATAACGGGGAATCTTACATTAACTTGTGATAAAATATGGACGATTGATCAAAAAATATATGTTGGACCAGGTGCAACTTTAACTATTCAACCAGGTACGGTAATTAAAGGTGGTGTAGCTGGTTCAGTTGCTGCTGCAACGGCATTAATTATCGAAAGAGGTGGTAAAATTGTTGCTCCTGGAACAGAAAGTTGTCCTATCGTGTTTACAGCTGCTGCAGATAACTTAGATGGTACTTATCCAGTTACCAATAAAGGTATGTGGGGTGGTGTATTAATTTGTGGTAAAGCAACAAATAACTTAACACTAGCGGCAAACGGACCTTTTATTCCAGGACAAGCGGGTAAGATGGCCGTTGCGAATGGACTAGGAGTATTAGAAGGATTTGCATCTTCTTTACCTCAAGATCAATTTGGGGCAAATATATCAGGTGCAGCCGGATATTCCAGTGCTACCTCGCCTTCTTCTGCTACATATTCGTTTGATTTGGCTTTGGGAACTCAGACCGCTTCAACAGGAGCGATTGGCCAAAGTTCAATCGTGTTTTCAAGTAGTTCACTAGCAGCATATGCTTTGGTTGGAACAAGTATCTCCGGAACAGGAATCCCTGTTGGTACAACAGTTACAGGAGTAAGTTCCGCAACTATTTCTTTCAGTCAAGCTTTAACAGCATCTGCATCAGGAACTTACACGTTCTCAAACACATACCCACAAGCTCCAAGTACAGCTGGTCAATATTTCCAGGTATCTAGTACACCTTCATTTGCCAATAGCACTTATGGTCCATTTAATGTTAGTGGGGGAGTAATAAATTTTGCCGCTCCTTACATTGGAACGCCAGGAGTTACAGCATTCGATGACAATGATAATTCAGGAATCATGACATACGTTTCTATTCGTCATTCAGGTGCGAACTTGTTAGTAGGTTCGGAGATCAATGGTTTAACATTGGCTTCAGTTGGACGCGGAACAAAAATCGAGCACATTGAAATCGTTTCTTGTGCGGATGACAACATCGAAATCTTTGGTGGTACAGTTAACTTAAAATATTGCACAACATTGTTCGGTAATGATGACATGTTTGACTACGATTTAGGTTGGACAGGAAAAGCACAATTCTTATTTGGAATGAAAGCGAATCAATTTACAACTGGAACAACTCCATCTGGAATTAGTTCTGATAATGACAACGGATTTGAAATGGATTCTGACGATTCTCAATCGTATAACTTTCCAAGATCTATTCCAGTAATTTACAATGCAACGATCATTGGAAATGATAAAATTGCTCTTTCTTCTGATAATACAAGTCTTGCTGCAATTAATGCTAAAGAAAATACAGGTGGTGAGATTTATAATTCCCTTTTCGCAAACTTTAGAAATGGCTTCAATTTGAAAAAATCGTTGGGTTCTGCAAGTTCTTATGCAAAAGGCGGTGAAGCTTGGCATAACTGGATTAATACTGGTGTTACAACTACATCATCAGCAACTGGAACTTCTGGTTCAACTACATTAACTTTAGGAGCTGCTAACGCAAGTATCGCATCTGGGATGTCTGTAATCGGAACTGGAATAGCGACTGGAACAACCGTATCTTCTGTATCTGGAACAACTGTAACATTATCTGCTGCAACAACTGCAGCTATGTCAGGAAATTATACATTTACTAATGCTTCAGCATCTGTTGGTAACGGTACTCAAATATTAAAAGTAAAATGTAATACCTTCCTTAACAATATGTCAACAGGAACTCCTTTAGCAGCAAGTATCGGTGCAGGTTCAACGAGCGGTACGGCATTTTCAACTTCAGAGTTAGCTCAATTTACCACTACAGATAAAAACATTGAAGTGAATTCTTTAACTGGCTTTAATCCAGCATTTGTTATCAATGGAACGAGTAACGTTGTTACAACGAAAAATGATGTTGTTCCTGCTGTTGGTACAAGTGTACAATTAGGATCAGGTTGTGCTCAAGCGCCGATGGATGGTTTCTTTGAGCCTGCAAATTACCGTGGTGCATTTGCTCCGGGAGCTAACAATGATAACTGGTTGTCTGATTGGACTTACTCACAAGTGTTGAATTCTACAAACGGTGTCGTTGCTTGTCCTACAGACATCAACAACGACGGTACAACAGACGTAAATGACTTCTTGATTTTCTCTGGTCAGTTCGGTCAAGCTTGTAACTAATAAAATTAAATAACAAAGCGCTCATCTGCCTTCGAAAACTGGTGAGCGCTTTTAAAAAAAATCTTATGAAAAAATTTAATTTACTAACGAAGATATTCGTTTTATTTCTCTCTGCCAACTCTTTTGCGCAGGGATTAGAAGGAATCATTGTAGAGAAATACTACATTCCTAACGCTGCCGATGTTGCCGCTCATGCGACAAATAGTAGCCCATCGACCCCAAGTACTGCATTAACTACAAGTTCCGTTGTATACCGTGTTTATGTTGACATGGCAGCAAACTACAAATTGACAAATATTTGGGGAAATACAGCACACCCTTTAACAATCAACACAACTACTGCATTCTTCAATGATGGTAATGGTGTTGATGTAAATGGTGGAATGAATACAAATAGTTGGAAGGCGAATACAGCAGGTCTAGATTCTTACCTTACAATGGGAAATGTTGTTTCTGGAAAGCAAGGGGTGTTAAAATCTGAAGATACAGATGGTACTATTGGTAACACTCAAAGTCTTTTGGCGAACAACCCTGGTGGATGTTACGGTGACCCAATCATGGGTACAAGCGGAAAAGATGGAATGATTGCAGGTTCGAACAATGCTTATTCAAATTTAGGTTTACCGACATCATTGAACATTTTTGATCAAACAAACGGTGGTTCATTCACAATGAACGGTGGTTCAATCGCCGTTTTAGCTGGTGTTGCTGGTCCTACATCTACGAATAAAGTATTGATTGGACAATTTACCACAACGGGAGTTTTAACATTTTCTTTGAATATTCAAATTAAAAATGTGTTAACCAATGCTGTGGAAGTTTATGTTCCATCAAGCCCAACGGGAAGTGAGCAATTATTTGCTGGTTTAACGTTAGCACCGAATACAGCTCCAAGCATCACTGCTTTCACTGCGAATCCATCTACATCTGGAATCATTACAGGTACACCTGTAACTGTTTCAGCGACTGTAACGGATAACGGTACAGTAAGTTCGGTTCAATTCTATAATGGTTCAACCTTATTAACAGGTGGAACGACAGGTGGAAGTGGATCAACCTACACCTATACGTTTACTCCAACTAATGGATCGTATTCCATTACTACAGTTGCGACGGATAACGAGTGTATTTCTACCACATCAAGTGCATTGACATTCACAGTTGCTGCTAACCAAGCGCCGGTAATTACTGCTTTGGCAGCTACAACTACAACACAATTTTACCCTGGTCAAACAGTGAATCTTTCTTGTAACGCAGTTGATAATGATGGTACAGTTGCTTCTGTTTCATTCTCTGTAAACGGTGGTTCTGCTATTACAGCATCGAATGGAGGAAGTGGTAACGTTTATACGGCAACGTACACGATTCCAAGTAATGCATCCCCTGGAGCATTTTCAGTAACAGCTACAGCAACAGACAGTTATTCTACACCTGCGTCTACAACGTCTTCAGCAATTACATTCAATGTTACAGCGAACACACCTCCAGTATGTACTTTGACTTCTCCTTCAAATGGAGCGTCATTAATCGCTGTTGGAAACCCATCTGCAACACTTGCTATGACCTTAACAGCTACGGCATCAGATGGAAATGGAATTACTTCAGTTCAGTTTTATGTGGATAATGCATTAGTTGGCCCTGGAACATTGGCTAGTGGTTCTTACACGTATTCTTATACGGCTACTCCAGGAATTCACACGTTCTACGCGAAAGCAACAGATACATACGGAGCAATGACAAACTCATCAACTGCAACAGTTGATATCGCTGATCCAAATGCCTTGTCTTACAAAATCAAGAACGTAACACAAAACTGTGATGCAGTTTCTTACTGTATGCCTGTTTCTGTTGCAAGTACTTATAATGTAGCAAACGTTATCGGTTATGATATTTCATTAAGCTACGATGCAACGAAAGTAACGCCAACTGGTAACATTACCTTAAGTTCAACAGCGAATGGATTAATCAATCCAAACTATGTAGAAACAAACGTTGCTATCGCTACGCCAGTAAACGGTGTTGGATCCATGCAAATCACCTTGAATTTGAATGGTGCTGCTGGAAGTGGAGTTTATTTCGCAGGAACGAATAAAGACATTTTCTGTGTAGAGTTCATGAAATCAAATGGTTTCGCTGCAGTGGATAACGCAGTATTTACAAACTTATCAGTTCAAGAAAGTTACATTACAGGTGTAACAACAAAACCAGGATCTGATGGTACTGCTTACTCTGTGAAAAACACAACGTACATCTCGAATTTAGAATTCTGGTCTGATAACCAAGCAATCAAATACGACGTAGCGAACCCAAGTACATACTTGAAAACAGACATCAAAGGTTCTGTATCTACAACTGCTGATGCTACTTCAGCTTCTACTTCCATGACTGTTGGTTCTGCTACAGGAGTTGCAGCTGGAATGATTGTTGTTGCAAATGGAGTTCCTGCAGGAACAACTGTTTCTAGTATTTCTGGAACAACGGTTACTTTATCTGCTGCTACAACGGCTGCCTTGTCTTCAACAACTAACCCACCATCAGCGGTAACATTTGTTAATCCAGCAACACCAGTTAACCCAAATACTTCAGGTGTATTTACACACTCTTTATTGAACGGACAAGATTTACGTATCGAGCGTGATATCGCAGCTTCGACTCCAGTTCAGATCTTGGTAAATGGTGCGGATGCCGTATTGGCTAAAACGTTGGTATTGAATGGTAACTTTACGCCTTCTGTATTCCAAATCATGGCAATGGACGTAAACTTAGACGGTGTGATCAGTGCGGGAGATATCTCTCAAATGAAACAACGTGCTACCTTGTTTATTCCTGAGTACCGTCAAGCATGGAACTATACAACTGCAGGTGTATCTAACGGACAACCGTCTAAAGACTGGGTATTCGTTGATGTTACTCGTTTAAGTACTGCTCCTTACCAAATCTCAACTACTTTCCCAGCGCAAACTGTTACAAATGGTGCGCCAGTAGGTTATTCTAAATCAAACGTGCCAGTGGTACCGTTTAACTTACCAGCGAAAGTAACCAACTATTCAACATGTCCAATTGTTGAAGTAGAAACATACAAAGGAATCATGTTAGGTGATGTGAACGGTAGTTACGCTACGTTTACAGCGAATGGTTTATTGAAATCAGAAAACGGAGCAGTAGTTTTAGACTTAGCTTCAGCAGTGAAAGAAGGAAACACATTTAGAATCCCAGTTTCTTTCGAATCAACTGAGTCAACAAATGCTTTAGACTTCGCAGTTCGTTTCAATGAAAACAATGTTTCTTTCGCAGAATTAAACAATGTAGCTGTTGGAATGGAAGCTAGTTCATTTATGAATCAAGCAGATCGTACCTTACGTTTCACAGGATTTGATGTAGCGAACTTCACAGTAGGATCTACTGTTGCTGAGTTGGTATTACAATCAAACAACGAAACAATTTCTGAAAAAGACATCATCGCTGATTTAGCTTTATTAAATGGTAAGCCAGTAGATGTGAAATTTGAGAAATCAAGTGAAGCAATTCAATCTGTATTCAATGTTTCTATCTACCCGAATCCATCTAACGGAGCATTCTCTGTTCAAGCAACAGAAAACGCAATCGTGGATGTTTACGACATGAATGGAAAACAAATTACTGCTAGTCAAGTGATCTCTTCTAATGGAAAAGTGAACATCGACTTAAACAACGTTGAAGCGGGTGTTTATTTAGTACGTGTACAAAATGAAACATTCAGTACAACAAAAAGAATTGTTATTGAAAAGTAATTTTTCTTGTTTTTTATCGCAAAAAAGTCGCAACCGAAAGGTTGCGACTTCTTTTGTTTAATTTAAAACCGTCAACAACATGAAAAAAATCTTCATTTTACTCATTACCATTTGTTTTCAGCAAATCGTTTTTGCGCAGTCACATTTGCAGAAACCACAGCATGAAAAAGCGGTGAACGATACCATTGTCTTTGACATTAATCAAGCGGTTTTCACCAATGTTGCAGGAATCAATTACATTGAATTTCCAGTAATTTTGAAATCGACAAATACGGGAATTTCTTCTTTCGATTTTTGGTTTCAGTTTAACCTGAACAAATTAACTTATGTTTCTACCTCTAGCTTAGTATCAGGTTTAGATGCATTTAGTAATTATAATTCTTCCAATCTCTATTTAAGCAATACAAGTTCAGGCACATCGATTACGTTTATTATTCCAGTGAATGTTCCGGTCATCAAATTGAAATTTCAATTAGCAACGGCTTGTACGCAAATTACACAATCCGATTTCTCGAATGTTACCACACTTTTTGATGGGGACGTAAGTTCATATAAGTTTGCAGCACCAACCCAACAACCCATTCAATTGCTCAGTGCGAACCCATTATGTACACATAATGACATCGTATTTACCTATCCATCAACATTTAATGGTTCGACTATCTCTACGTATGCATGGGATTTCGGAAATGGTGATGTAGGCAATAGTCAAACGGATAGCACACAGTTTACAGAAGGCACACATACGGTGTCATTAACGGTGACTACAGTAGATGGCTGTACGAATACGGTAACAAAAGAAGTGATGGTGATGGAAGGTCCGAATGCCGCATTTTCCGCGGTTTATAATGCTGGACTAAATGCACAAGTGTTTACGGATGAATCTACCATCTTAACGGGAAACATCAATCAGTATCAATGGAACTATGGTGATGCGTCGCCAATTGAATTCATCCAAAATCCCACCCACTCCTATCAAGTTGCAGGATCATATTTGGTGACCTTAACGGTAACTTCTGACAATGGATGTTCCAACTCTTATGATTCCATCGTCTCTTCTTCCGACGGTATCTTTGAGTTGGATTTCTATTCGATGACGCTTTCTCCGAATCCAAGCATGAACAATTGTCAAATCGTTTCGGATAAATTTTTCTCTGGAACAATGACCATTGAAAGTTTAAACGGAGAGCTGATCTTCGATAAAAAAGTTCAAGGAACTCAGTTTAACATTGATTTAACGGCATTTGCAACCGGAACATACCTCGTGAAATTGGCGAATAATTCTGGAAATAAACGATTCAAGGTTATCAAACTATAAAGGGAAGATTACTATTCACAACAAGCTATTGAAAAGGATTTAACTTCATAAAGTTCCCTTAAAACTAAGGAAACATCCCGTGAGCAACTTTGTATAAAATGACAAACATGCAACAAAAACGGGATGTTGAATTAGTGGTTATCTCGGATGTTCATCTCGGAACATACGGAGCAAGAGCAAGTGAATTGGTGAGTTACTTACGTTCCATTCAACCAAGAACTTTAGTGTTAAACGGAGACATCATCGATATCTGGCAATTTAGCAAGCACTATTTTCCAGCAGATCACATGCAAGTTCTCAAAGAGATCACCTCTCTGCTATCTAAAGGAACTAAAGTGTATTACATCACGGGAAATCACGATGAAATGCTCCGGAAGTTCAAGGGATTCAGCATGGGTAATTTTGAAATTCAAAACAAACTCATCCTTCCCCTGACCACCGGAACCGCTTGGATTTTCCACGGAGATGTATTTGATACCACGATGAAGCATTCCAAGTGGATTGCCAAATTAGGTGGAAAAGGTTACGACCTGCTCATCGTCCTGAACACTATTGTGAATTGGTTTAGCGAGAAATTGGGTCGTGGACGCGTTTCCCTATCCAAAAAAGTTAAAGACAGCGTGAAGGGCGTGATTAAGTTCGTCAATAACTTCGAAGAAACGGCAGCGGAAATTGCGATCAATAATGGCTATCAGTATGTGGTTTGTGGACACATCCATCATCCGCAAATCAAAAAAATGACCAATGCGAACGGAGAGTCAGTGATGTACTTGAATTCTGGAGATTGGGTCGAGAATTCCACTGCATTGGAATACGACAAAGAGACATGGACACTCTACAAACATGTGCCGAAATCAGGTGATTTTGTCAAACAAGAGGCGGTATCATTTAAGAATGCTTTGAGTTACGATCAATTGCTCCAAGAGGTTGTATCCGGATTAAATTTCGATGCGCAATGAAAGTCTTGTACGCCATCCAAGGTACGGGTAACGGACATTTGAGCCGGGCACAAGAGATTGTTCCAATGCTCAGCAAATATGTCGACACGACTGTTTTGGTGAGTGGCAATCAATCGCAAATACAATCCAATTTCGATGTCAATTACCAAAAAACGGGACTTACGTTTCTGAGTGGGAAAACAGGTAAAATTGATTTGCTTCGTACGGTATTCAAATCGCATCCAATTGATTTTTTCAACGAGATTCGTACCTTCCCCATTAAACAATTTGACTTAGTCATCACGGATTTCGAACCCGTTTCGGCCTGGTCTTCCTTGATGCATGGTGTGCCGTGTATCGAAATGAGTCATCAAGCGGCGGTCATTCATCCCAATGCACCAAAGTCAGAATCTCGAAATAGAATAGGAGAGTACATTTTAAATCATTATTGTCCGACCAAAGACAAAATCGGCTTCCATTTTGATCAATATGGCGAGCACATTCATACACCAGTCATTCGAAAAAACATTCGTTCGATTGACGCAAAAAACCACGGACATTACACCGTTTACCTTCCCGCATATCACGACGAGGTATTGTTACAGTTCTTGAAACAATTTCCGGTCAAATGGGAGGTGTTTTCGAAATTTACGAAGGAAAAAACGACTCAGGGAAATGTGGATTTTCATCCCATAGACAATGAAGCATTCACGCAAAGTTTTGCCAATTGCGCTGGGGTTCTCTGTGGCGCTGGATTCGAACTTCCTGCTGAGGCAATGTTTCTCAATAAAAAACTGATGGTCATTCCAATGATCGGTCAATACGAACAGCATTGCAATGCGGTGGCAGCGAGAAACATGGGCGCAACCATGATAGATGGATTGGATTTAATGCATCACCGCATGATTAATCTTTGGTTGAATCAAGGTGTAAGTATCAAGGTAAATTACGCAGATCAAACGGAGTCCATTGTACAAACGACACTCGCGGATTTTGAACGAAAACACCGTTTATTGAAAGCACCTCGTCTCACAGATGAAAAAAC
>JBEDJV010000009.1:0-16972 GCA_041172545.1 Bacteroidota bacterium
TTCGTATAAATCGAAATCAATCATTTTCGCAGTTGGGATTTGCAAAAATACAGCCTTTTCTTTGATTTAAGACACTATGATTTCAATTGACTCCAATGACAAAGGAAAATACCTGTGGCAATGGAGACGTTTAAGGATTCTGCTTGTCCGAATCCCGGTATGGTAACTGCTTGATTGATATGTTTTTGAAGTGCCGAGGAAATTCCTTTTCCTTCGTTTCCCATGACAAGAATTTTTATTTCATTTGGATCCACATCACTCATATTTTTTCCATTCAGCAGTGCTCCGTGCATGGTGGAATTCAATTTTGGCAGGAAATCGATTAGGTTTTCATAAAAAACAGGAATTCGAAAAGCGCTACCCATCGACGATTGAATAACTTTGGAGTTGAAGCAATTGACGGTATCCTCAGAGCAAAGAATTTGTTTAATGCCAAACCAATCTGCGGTGCGAATGATGGTACCTAGATTCCCAGGGTCCTGAATACTTTCTAGCACTAGAATTCGTTCGTTTGGATCAAATTTAACTTTAACTGGCTCGTGAAAAATGCCCATCATCGCGGAAGCCGTATTAAATTGTGAAATACGCTCCATTTCGCTATTTGAACATAAATAACAATCAAATTGACTTTGAATGGAATGATCGATTTCTGCAGTTGAATAAATCGAATGTACAAGTTCTGGAAATTGCTTGGTCAATTCACTCACTAATTTCAAGCCCTCCACTACAACCAGTTTTTCGGCGTCCCGAATTTTCTTCAGGTGAAGACTTTTAATCCATTTTATCTTTTGAAGCGAAATTTTTTCCAACTTGATTATTGTTATTTTTGTACTTGGAGATGAAACATCGAGCGAATTTACTAAATATTGCGATTATCCTACTGTTTGTTTTAACGGCATGTGATTTAACGCGGAATGTCCCCAAAGGAAAATACTTGCTGCGTGCAAATACAATTGAGCTGAAGGACAATTCGTCTATCGATAAGTATGACCTTGGATTGATTGTGCGTCAACAACCTAATCAACGTAATTTTTACATCAATTTTAAACTTCGAATTTATAATGCAATCGATTCCGCACACGTTGCGCACAAAAGAGAGTTGAAATTCCAGAAATTCGAGAAGAAACAAAAAAGAAAAAAAGAAAAAGTGGATGAAATCAATGAGAAACGCAACAAAAAGGCCTTTTCTCGTGGAGACTCTACATTTTTCCCAAAAGAATACAATCAAGCCACCTTTACGAAGGTTTTATGGAAGGAGAAAGTCAAATATAAATTTGGACAGAAACCCATAGTTTTTGACACCATCCTTTATCAAAAAAGCATTGAGCAACTCGGATTCTACCTACGCAAAAAAGGATACTATTACGGTAGTGTAACAGGTGGATTAGTTTTAAATGACAAAAAACGCTTTGCTTATCCAAGTTATGTGATCCAGGCTGGACCGCAATACCTTATTGATTCCGTTCAATACGTGGGCGCAAAACTCCTGCGCGATAAACATGCCGCATATGTCCGAAAACACATCGATAAAACGGGCGAGCATCCGCTGTTTGGCATGCCATTCGATACCGATTACTTGAACGATTACCGAGAGCAGGTAGCGAAATACTTGAGGGATGATCAAGTCTACAAGTTCTCGTCAAGTAGCATTTCTTTTTCCGCTGATACAAATCGTCAAACGATGAAAGTTCGATTAATCGTCCAATTCGATGATCGTTACATTCCTTCAGAACTTAAAAAAGATAGTTTGATCCGTGTTCCCTATGTGGAAATGACGGTTTCTAACGTGTATTTTCATTTATCCGATACCATGAGTATGGATGCCAGTTTTGCTCAGTTGATGAAAGATCAACAATTGAGTTTATACGATCCCATTGCTCCTCAATTCCTTCGCACGACCAAATCGTTGGTTTACGACGAAATTCTCTATTCAAAAAAACAATTAAAGGAGAAACATGTCCCGATAGGCACGACAAATCCCTTCCGTAAAATTGTGGTTACGTACAATGGTGATGCGCCTTGGATAAAACCTTCCATTCTCGAACTTCAAAATTATCTGGAGAGCGACAACAAATACAAGGAATACTACCTGGATAGAAGTTATCGTTCCATCGTTCAATTGGGTGTGTTTAGTTCGGTAAAACCAATCATTGTGGAACAACCAGGAAATAAATTGGCCGTTCATTATTTCCTAGAACCAGCGAAAAAACAAACGTATGGATTTGATCCCAAATTCACTTCCTCCACTGGTTTACTTGGTGCAAATGCTTCTTTTAACTACACGAATAAAAACATTCGAAAAGGAGCAGGGAAAATGACTTTCTCCTTTGGAGGTGGATTCGAGTCCCAACCTTTAGTCTTCCAAGATCAGTCGAATCAGACGGTAGGAACAGGGAAAGGACGCACATTTAACACCTTCGAATTTGGTCCAAGTTTGAAGTTTGATTTACCCGGATTGTTTCCAACACCTGTAACGATGTTAGGAAAACGTCAAAAACCGAGAACCGTATTAACGACGGCATACAACATTGAGAAACGAAGTATTTTTGACCGCAGTGTTTTCCAGTTAAACTACATGTGGAAATTCTTGGTAGGGAAGACGCAGGTTTTTCAAATGGGACTTCCAGGTGCATCCGTTATCAAATATGTTTCCATTAAGAAAAGTGATGCATTTCAAGAGCAGTTGAATCAAATCAATGATGTTTTTTTAAATGCGACCTATAATAATCAATTCATTTGGCAGGACTTCAAGTTTTCTTACGAATATAACAACAAGGAAAAGGATTTAAAAGAAGGGAAAGAACGAAAAAACGCGTTGAATACTTCCATTTATTTCAATTCAACATTTGATGCTGCGGGGAATTTGCTATATCAATTTCGCGCAAGACAAGATACCTTAAATGGACAATATTTACTGAGAAATCAGCCTTATTCTCAGTTTGTGCGATTGGATAATCAATTCATCATGAGTAAGCGCATCTTGTCGGAATCATCCTTGCATTTAAAACTATCCGCAGGAGCAGGGATTCCTTATAAAAACTCTCAAACAGCCATGCCGTATGACTATAGTTTCTTTGGTGGTGGATCGAATGATAACAGGGGATGGAGAGCACGAGCTTTGGGTCCTGGAGCCTATAAATACCACTTGGACACCAATCGTTTGGCTACACAAATTGCGGATATTCGTTTCGCCGGATCTTTGGAATACCGATTTAGTTTAGGGTCTACATTTAAAGGCGCACTTTTTACGGACTTTGGAAATATTTGGACGTTTAGAGAGGACGCCAGTAGGTTAGGGAGTCAATTTCATTGGAATTCGTTTGTGCCGCAAATCGCTATTTCATCCGGAATCGGAATTCGAATGGATTTAGAATTCTTCATTATTCGATTGGATGTTGGATTCCCTGTTTACGATCCAGCCTTCGTGAAAGGAGCGAAATGGGTCTTCCAAGAAATGGGAACACGTCAAACGTACTACCAAGAAGGAATGGATCATTTTAATATGAGTTTGGATCAAGTGAAGAAGATAATGCCCAAACCATTCCTTCCAAATTACTTGAACTTCGGTATCGGTTATCCTTTCTAAATCCTTTTCGCATGTTTAAACACGCATTCTTTTTTCTGACACTCATTTCTTTTTTGTTTTCGTGCATGAAGGGACAAAAAGTGGATTTAATCATTCACAATGCCAATATTCACGTGATGGATGACGCAGGTTCTGTTTATGAAGCGATGGCCATTCGCGATGGAAAAGTGATTGAGGTTGGACCCGAACGTCAAATTTTAAATAAATACAGATGCGAAGAGGAAATCGACGCATTAGGGAAAGATGTTTATCCAGGATTAACGGATGCACACGGACATTTACTCATGTATGCGAATCAAAAATTGGGAGTGGATTTGACTGGTGCGAAGTCCATGGATGAAGTGATTTATCGCTGTGAAAAGTATTACGCGAAATCCAGTAACAAATTCATCATTGGAGGAGGATGGGACCAATCTCTTTGGGGAAATGATTCCATGCCGGACAATAAGAAACTTTCGGAGGTATTTAAAAACATTCCTGTTTGCTTGTATCGTGTAGATGGACACGCCGCATTGGTGAATAAGTTTTTATTCGATAAAGCGAAAATTTCCTCGTTACAAGTAGATGGGGGAGAAGTGAAACAAATAAACGGTGTGCCAACCGGATTACTTCTGGATAATGCCATAAATTTCGTTTCCAAACTGTTACCTGCCTATCCATCAAATCAAGTGAAGAAGGCCATCACTGAAATTCAAGAGGAATTGTTTCAATATGGAATCACGGGAACACACGAAGCGGGTATTGATTTCAAACACATTGAGCTTTTTAAATCCATGATTTCTAGTGGTAAATTGAAGTTAGAGTTATATGCCATGTTAATGAATTCTGCTCAAAATCGGTCCTTTGCCATGAAACATGGTCCGTATCGTTTTCAGAATTTGTACATCCGAAGTTTTAAAGTCTTTGCAGATGGTTCACTCGGTTCAAGAGGCGCCTTGCTGAAAAAACCATATACGGATGATCACCAATCTCATGGTTTGTTATTGACTTCGGTGAATGAAATGCGCAATGTCGCGCAATTTTGTCTAAAGAACGGATATCAAATGAATACGCACGGAATCGGCGATTCTGCAAATGCCTTAATCTTGGATATTTATAAAAATGCGTTCCAAAGAAATCCTGATCACCGTTTTCGCATTGAACATTCGCAAGTGATCGATCCTGCTGACTTTATTAAATTTTCTGAATATGCCGTTTTTCCATCCGTTCAGCCGACTCATGCGACGAGCGATCAACGATGGGCGGAGAAAAGATTAGGAAAAAACCGACTTCTCGGAGCATACGCTTACAAAACCTTATTGCGTCAATATGGAATGTTAGCGATTGGAACAGATTTTCCCGTTGAATCGACAAATCCATTTTTCACCATTCACGCAGCAGTTCAGCGTAAAAACCCGATGAATGAACCATTAAATGGATTCCTTCCACAAGAATCCTTAAGTTTGGATGAAGTTATCCGTGGAATGACCATTTGGGCAGCTTTTTCTTCCTTTCAAGAAAACGAACTTGGTAGCTTAGAAAAAGGAAAAAGGGCCAATTTTGTCATTTTCGATAAACCTTTGGAAAGTAATCCGTCATTTGAGCAAAACTATGCTTGGAAGACCTTCATCCGTGGGAAAATGGTATTTGCTTTGGACGAATTGTAAGTTTTATTGATACCAAATGAATTCCCTGACGTTAATTTTTTAATTTTGAAAAAAAAGCACATGAACACAGCAAAATCTTTACTCTTCGTTTTTGGATTTTCAATTCCACAAATGTTCGCTCAAGCAATTCCAGGAACGCTGAATTGGTACAATGGAGATGGACAAGGAATGTACACAGATCAAGCATATAAAATGCTTAAAAAGAAAAAGTCGCAAACGGTAGTTGTCGCTGTGATTGATTCAGGTGTGGACATTGAACACGAAGATTTACAAGGTAAAATTTGGGTGAATCCAAAAGAAATTGCGGGAAATAAAATCGATGATGACAAAAATGGATACATTGACGATGTGCATGGTTGGAATTTCTTAGGAAATGCAAATGGCGAAAACCAAGAGAATGCCCGTTTGGAAAAAACACGAATTTACGCCAAGTTAAAAGACAAGTATGACGGTGTTGATCCAGCAACTTTATTTGATGAAACGGAATATTCTATGTTTGCCAATGCAAGATCTGAAGTTGAAGGGGAACTGGAAAACTTAGAACAATACAAAGAAGGATTGGCGAATGGACAATTTGATGCAGAAACAAAGAAATACATCGAAGAGCGACTAAATTACAACCTAAACATTTACTTTGATGACCGAAGTTTAATTGGAGATAATCCAGATGATTTTACGGACACACATTATGGAAACAACGATGTAGAAGGACCAGATGCTTTACACGGAACACACGTATCGGGTATTATCGCGGCCGTTCGCGGAAATGGAAAAGGTGGAGACGGCGTTGCTGAAAATGTGAAAATCATGTCTGTTCGTACCGTTCCAAATGGTGATGAACAAGATAAAGATGTTGCATTGGCAATTCGATATGCAGTTGATAACGGTGCGCAAGTGATTAATATGTCATTTGGTAAGGATTATTCTCCACATCAATACGAAGTCTATCAAGCGATGTTGTATGCAGATACAAATGGAGTCTTAATGATTCACGCAGCTGGAAATGATGCAAAGGATGTGGATGTTCAACCTAATTTCCCAACATCTCGTTACTACTTTCAAGAAGAGCCTTTTATGAATTTATTGACAATCGGGGCATCAACACGTATGACAGGAGATGCAATGGTGGCTGAATTCTCGAATTACGGCGCTGAAACAGTTGATGTATTTGCTCCAGGATTGGAAATTTACAATACTGTTCCCCAAAGTGCGTACATGAATTTACAAGGAACATCGATGGCCGCTCCAATGGTTGCCGGTGCAGCAGCCATGCTGAAATCGTATTTTCCAAGTTTGAGTATGTGGGAGATTAAAACCATTTTATTAGAAACGGCAACGGTTTATACGGGATTTGATTTCCCATCTAAATCTGTAACAGGTGGAATAGTGAACTTGAAAGCGGCGGTGAAAGCTTGTGATAAAGCGGTTAAGTCAAGAAAGTAAGATGCGAATTCTCCTCTTATCTCTGTTTTTTTGTAGCGCTTTACTTGCACGCGCTCAATTCAATGAACCGCGAAATAACCTAGATCAACTGGTGAATGAGTGGCACGTTTCTGCTGCAAATGCGAATTTTAAGCAATATTTTGATGTGACCACAAAGGATTTCGTTTTTTTGGGAACTGCCCCCGGAGAGCGATGGAATAAAGTTGATTTTCAATCATTTTGCAAGCCCTATTTCGATAAAGGAAAAGCTTGGGACTTCAAGCCTAGTAATCGCCAGTGGAATGTTATTTCGAATGGAACGGTAGCGTATTTTGACGAAGACCTGGAAACATGGATGGATTCCTGTCGAGGCAGTGGAATCTGTGTGCTTGAAAATGGAGAATGGAAAATCGCTTACTACAACCTAACAGTGCTGATTGAAAACGAGAAAATCAAGGAATTTATAAAGCTGCGCAAGGAATAATGTTCGTTTCAGATAATACACTTAGCTCAGCAAAAAAATACTTTTCTGATCGACTTGACGCTATTTTTTCACCCACTGAATTGAAGTCCATGTGGACCCAAATCATTTGCAAACGCATGCATTGGACAACCACTGATTTGATGTTGAAGCAAGGTGAACGCTTGTCGGAATCTGATCTATTGTACGTGCGGAGTTTTGTGAAAGGATTGTTGAATTCAGTCCCATTTCAGTATTTAATCGGTGAAACAGATTTTTACGGTTTGACCATTTCTTGTGATTCACGCGCCTTGATTCCTCGTCCAGAAACAGAAGAATTAGTAGCATGGATTGTTGAATTGGAAACACAGCCTAAACGCATTCTGGATTGTTGTACCGGATCAGGATGCATTGCATTGGCCTTGAAATCGGTTTATAATGAATCCATCGTACAAGCGTTGGATTTTTCGCATGAAGCCTTGATGTTAAGCGCTGAAAACGCCAAAAAACTGGATTTGAATATTGAGTTGATTCAGGAGGATGTCTTGAATTTTAGCGAGAAATTCCTTGCTGAAACTAGTGATTTTGATGTGATTGTTTCCAATCCACCGTACATCCCAGAAAAGGAAAAAGGGACTATGTCCACCCATGTCCTAGAACATGAACCGTCGATGGCTTTATTTGTCGATGATGAAGATCCTATTGTATTTTATAAAAAACTCATCCAATTCGCCGAACGTAAATTGGCGAAAGGAGGCTATTTATTTTTTGAATTACATGAATTATTTGGAAATGAGGTGCGTGAATACATCCAATTATTTGGATTTGAGAATATTGAAATTCGAAAAGATTTACAAGGTAAATCACGTATGTTGAAAGCACAAAAAGTGTAACTTTAAGGTATGAATGCGATTCAAGCAAAAGCAGAAATTGAACAATTAATGAAGGTGTTAAATCACCACAATTATCTGTATTATGTCCAAAATTCACCTGAAATATCCGATTATGATTTCGATCAACTTCTGAAAAGTTTAGAGAAATTAGAAAAAGAATTCCCTGAATATTCTTCCGAAAATAGTCCAACGAAGCGAGTAGGTGGCGATTTAACGAAGAAGTTTCAAGCAGTTGCGCATCGATATCCCATGTTGTCCTTATCCAATACCTATTCCGAAGAGGAAATCATGGAGTGGGAAAACCGCATTAAAAAATCGATCAGCGAAGAGATAGAATACGTTTGTGAATTAAAATACGATGGCGTTGCAATTGGTATACGTTATGAAAACGGACAATTAACAGCAGCAGTCACGCGTGGCGATGGGGAAAAAGGAGAATTGGTTACAACGAACGTAAGAACAATCAGAACGGTTCCTTTGCAATTGAGGGGAGATTTTCCCTTGGACTTTGAGATTCGTGGTGAGATTTTTATGCCACACGAACAATTTACCTTGCTCAATCAGGAACGTGAAGAAGCAGGTGAGGCACTTTACGCGAATCCTAGAAATACAGCGTCTGGAACCTTAAAATCGCTTGACTCTAAAGTTGTTGCGGACCGTAAATTGGATTGTTACTTATATGGTCTGTATGGATTAAATGAGGTACAATCGGGACATTTCGAGTCCGTATTAAAAGCCAATGAATGGGGATTCCGCATCCCTCCACCAGAAAAAAGATTTATTGAGAAAACGAATAGCATCCAAGGAATCATGGATTTTATTCATTTCTGGAACGAAGAAAGAAACAACTTGCCTTTTGATATTGATGGAATTGTCATTAAAGTAAATTCATACGATCAACAACGTAAATTGGGATTCACGGCGAAGTCTCCTCGTTGGGCAATTGCATATAAATTCAAAACCAATCAAGTAGAAACGCTTTTAGAGGGTGTGGCTTATCAAGTTGGACGCACAGGTGCAATCACGCCAGTTGCGCATTTAAAACCTGTACAGTTGGGCGGAACGACGGTGAAACGCGCATCCTTGCACAATGCTGACCAAATCGAAAAATTGGATCTTCACATCGGTGATTTAGTTCAGGTGGAAAAGGGTGGTGAAATCATCCCGAAAATTGTGGGTGTCAATTTAAGTGAACGCAAATCAGCGGAAAAAATTCAATTCATTGAATTTTGTCCAGAATGTCAAACGGAGCTCATTCGCAAGGATGGTGAAGCACAACATTATTGTCCAAATGAAAGCGCTTGTCCACCGCAAGTGAAAGGAAAAATTTCCCATTTTATCAGTCGAAAGGCCATGAACATTGATGGACTCGGTGATGAGACGATTGAAGTGTTGTTCGACAAAGGATTGATTAAAGACATCAGTGGACTTTATCAGTTGACATTCGATCAGTTACCAGAGCTCGATCGCATGGGAGAGAAGTCCGCAAATAACTTATTGAAGGGAGTTACAGCCTCCAAGGAAATTCCTTTTGAACGAGTACTTTTTGGACTTGGGATTCGTTTTGTTGGTGAAACGGTTGCTAAAAAATTAGCCCAAGCATTTGGAAATATGGATGCCTTGAAACGTGCGAGTTTTGACGAATTAATCGATGTAGAAGAAATTGGTGAAAAAATTGCGGTTTCGGTACTTCAGTATTTCCGAGATTCCACTAATTTAGCCTTAATTGATCGCTTAGAAGAAATCGGTCTTTCATTTGAACTAGTGAAAAAAGAACAAGCTTCGGTTATTCTAGGCGGGAAAGTACTTGTAGTTTCGGGAACCTTTGAAACCTTCTCTAGGGATGAATTAAAGGAGTTAATCGAGCGCAACGGTGGAAAAGTAGGATCTTCTGTATCTAGTAAAACAGATTTCCTTATTGCGGGAGCAAATATGGGTCCAGCGAAACTAAAAACAGCCAGCAATCTTGGTGTTGTGATGATAAGTGAGAATGAATTTATAAAAATGATCAGTTAGTGAACGGTAAAAATATTTGGGAATCAGCAAAGTCTTTGCTTGTCGCATTCAATTATGAAAACGATGATCAACTAAAAGAATTTAGAAAAGCTTTGGATGGCATGCTCAATTCGAGTAATGTTGACAGACTGATTATTGTGGTAAATGTTCCGAAAGAGGTCGATAAAAACACCTTACCACCACACTTTTTGATTTATTATAATTCTCCTTTGGACTTTAATTTTTGGAATAAATTGAAGGATGTGCAATTGGAAACA
This sequence comes from Bacteroidota bacterium, assembly GCA_041172545.1. GTDB lineage: Bacteria > Bacteroidota > Bacteroidia > Flavobacteriales_D > Crocinitomicaceae > UBA952. The sequence goes on from JBEDJV010000009.1 coordinate 10,281, forward strand.
GAATTACAACGTGCATACGACATCATGATTTGGTTTGGTCCAACGGAGGCGAAAATATTTCCATATGTGAAAGATGCAGCTGTAAGCCGTAAAATCATTGTGAATGAACAAGATGCAGCTTTTGATTTGCACTTAAACGCAGGATCTGATGCACCAGCTGAAATGCTGAAATTTGTCATTCAAACACTTAAAAAAATATCTACAAATGAATAATCCATTCACTGGAGCAGGCGTTGCCTTGGTTACTCCGTTTTTAGAAAATGAACAAATTGATTTTGAAGCATTACGTCGCTTGGTTCGTATGCAAATCGATGAAGGAACAGATTTTCTTGTTGTGCAAGGAACGACAGGTGAATCTCCAGTCTTGACACAAGAGGAGAAAATGGAGGTTCTACAAACGGTCATTGACGAAAATAATGGACAATTGCCCATCGTTTATGGAGTGGGAGGAAACAATACACGTGCTTTGGAAGGAATTTTCGCGAAACTACCGAAAGGTGTAGATGGAATTCTATCTGTTTCTCCTTATTACAACAAACCAATTCAAAACGGAATCATTGAACATTTTAAGTTGGTGGCTTCTTATACCGATCTACCAATTATTCTTTACAATGTTCCAGGAAGAACAGGTTCCAATATGACTCCTGAAACAACCTTGGCATTGAGTGAAATTCCAAACATCGTTGCGGTGAAAGAAGCTTCTGGAAACATGGAGCAAATTATGGAAATCATCCGTTTAAGACGTCCAGATTTCGGCGTTCTTTCTGGAGATGACAACCTAACGATGCCTTTGATTTCTGCTGGGGCGGATGGAGTAATTTCCGTTGTAGCAAATGCATTTCCAAAGAAATTCTCGACAATGGTTCATGCATCTATGGCTGGTGATTTGGATACTGCTCGTAAGGAACATTATGATTTGTTTAACATCACGAAAATGTTCTTCGAAGAAGGAAATCCAGGTGGAGTGAAAGTCGCTTTGAACGTGCAAAACATTATGCAAGAGAAAATGCGTTTGCCTTTACATCCCGTTTCTGACGGACTTCGTCAACGAATCACTGCGGAAACTCAGTCGATTTTGGCATGAGAACATTCCTTTTAGGTCTTTCTTTAATCGTTTTCCTTTTTTCATGTTCGGATGCATCTCCTTCGAAAGAGAGTCCTGTGAAAGTGACCGATAAATTAAGTTCTTCACAAGGACAAATAGAAAAGCTGAAGGACACTGCTGTTGTTACACAGTTTAATCTAGTCGATGTCCAATCGTTGAATAACGCGATTCATGTCGATTTGAAATATGCAACAATAGACAATTTCATGGGAATCAAGTTGTATGAGCGTTTAAAAAAGGCTTATTTACAAAAAGATGTGGCAGAACGACTCTCTAAAGTACAAGACTATTTAGCGGAATTAAACCCAGGTTTTCATTTATTGATTTATGATGCACTTCGTCCGGTGAGTGTTCAACAAAAAATGTGGGATGCATTGGATTCCCTTCCGCCTGTCGAACGTGGGAAGTTTGTGTCCAATCCAAAAAATCGAAGTTTACACAATATGGGTGCAGCAGTTGACTTAACAATTCTGGATCAACAGGGAGTGCCATTAGATATGGGTGCTGGATATGATGACATTCGTCAAATCGCTTATCCATCCATGGAAAAACAGTTTCTCACTGAAGGAAAGTTGACAGAAGTTCAAATTGGCAACCGAGATTTACTACGAAAAGTGATGAAATCGCAAGGATTTCGTCAACTGCAGACAGAATGGTGGCATTTCAATGCGTGCTCACGTGCGGAAGGACTCCTGAATTACAAGGTGCTTTTAGTAGAACCTTAATAATTTAGGTAAATCTGTGTGGTGTCAAAAGCGGTTGTATTCGCTTCCAAATAACCTTGATTCGGCGTATTTAACACCCAATAGAGCAGCGAATAAATGGTGTTTCCTTTATTCACGCAATAAATAGAAGTATCAACGGCACCGTAGAAATCTTGTTCGGTAATTGGACAACATGCTGCACACGAGGCATATCCCGCTTGTTTGATGTACCGAAAATGATCCATCGAAAGTGGATTCTGATTGACGAATTTTAATTCCACCCAGGACTGAGCCCATGTAGTTAAATCGAAAACATTTTCCTCCTTTAATTTCAATTCAGAAAAATAAATGGTTTTTTCTATGGGGAAGTATAATTGTTTTGTGACACGTAAAATGTATTTTTCGATGCGCTCTCTCGGAACCGTGAAATTGTATTTGCCATCTGCTGTTATGGTCTGACTTCCGATAAATTGTTCCGTGTTTGAGGCAAGTGGAACCTTGTAAAGGGCTATTTCCGCGCCAACTAAAGAAGTATTAAATGTATCATCCCGTACAATGCCACTTATGCTGAATTCTCCAGCTCCTTTATCACAGGAGAACAAGACAAGAATTAGAAAGAGATGTAAGAGATTCGTTAAGCGTTCCATCCTTGAACTAAGTTTATTTTCTCAGCAGGAATAAATAAATAGTCTCCTTGCTCAGCTTGTTTTCCACTTTCAGCGACACATTTTCCATTCACAATTCCATGTTGAACAAAATGAAGTTCACTAAAAAACGCCAATAATTGTTCGGTGTTTTTTGGATCAATTTCTATTTGTACGATTGGACGTTTTTCTTTCAAAACTTCACCTAATTGACTAAAAACTTCCCATTCATGTCCCTCAATGTCACATTTGATGTAATCAATTCGTTCGAAGGTGCTAAAAAATGCAGACGTATTGACCATTTGAACTTGTTGCGTTGTATGATCTTGTCCTTCTTGTTCACTGCGCATCACATGGGGCAGTCCCGTTCGCATCATTCCATTCGTTTTTGGTAAAACCATGGTGATGGATCCAGATGTTTTGCCAAGCGCGACATTGTGTAATTCCACATTCTCCTTACTTCCAATAAAATAGTCTAGAATGGCATGGAATTGCGGAAGCGGTTCAATGGCAATCAACTTTCCGTTTGGAACCAAGCGAGAAAACGTTTTGGCAAAATAGCCCAGGTTCGCACCAATGTCAATTACAACATATTCAGGTTGAATAATTCGCTGAATGAAATAATGATATTTGAAGGACTGTTTATTTTTCAATAATCCCAATCGATACATCAAGTAGAAACTTCGATGCAAAGTCATCAGGTATTGACGCTCACTCAATAATAAATATAAAAGTCTTTTCAATTGCTCATCGTTTGAATAACGAAGGTACATTTTTCCCTTTGGACTTCCTTGTTTTTCGTTCAAAAATGCATGGATTGAGCAGAGAATTGTAATTTTAACCTATGAAAAAAATCGCTTTAACTGTCATATCGTTATTCCTTCTATCGCAAAGTACATTCGGACAATTGGATTTGAAGCAAATCATGACCGGAAATGACTTTGTAGGGAATTCTCCTGAATCATTTAATTGGTCCCTTGATGGACAATCCATTTATTTTTATTGGAATCCGGAAAATAATCTAGGTTCAAGCCTGTATCAATACGACTTAAAAAGTAAGCAATACCGTAAATTGCTTGATTCTGTTGCGGTAAATACCGTGTTTTATGATCCAAGTCAAGCCGCTTTTCAACAACAGGTTATGAGTGATGAAGGTGTGCTTTGGAGCATCGATAAAAAAGATGGAAGTCGTAAAATTCACTTGCAAACGACCAATGGTATTTTTAATGTTCAGCGAACATCGAATCCAGATTTAGTTGTTTTTCAGCAAGGTAATCAGGTGTATTCCTATCAGTTGAAAACAGGAAGTTTGCAACAGTTAACCAATTTTGTCGCAGCTGCTTCCGCAAAAGCAAAAAAGGATAGTACTTTTTTAGAACAGCAACAAAGCGAATTATTTGAGTTCATTCAATCGAAGAATGCAAGAAATGCTTACTTTGAAAAACAAGCGAAGAATCTTCGTTTTCCTTTTCCGAAGGAGCAGGTCATTGGCTCAACTGATTGGGGAACCATTCAAGTGGATCCATCCTTGAATTATGCCTTATTCCGAATATCTGAAGGAGCAGAGGGGAAAGCCACGAGTGTTGAGCAGTTCGTAACGAATGATGGATTTACGAAGCATCAACTAGCACGTGAGAAGGTGAGTAATCAAGAACCAAATCAAAAAATGGGCTTGTATCAACTGAAAAAGGACACCTTGATTTATTTGGATTTTTCAAAATTGACGGATATTCGTTTGAAACCGGCATATTTGAGAGAAAAGGACACGGTTAAATTGTATGAGAAAGACCGTTCCATCTTTATTCATGCCGTAAAATTTGCTCAGTCAAAAGCGGTTGCGTTATGTGATGTGCGCAGTGCAGACAACAAGGATCGTTGGATTGTTTTAATCGATTTAGCAAAAGCAAGTGTGAAAGAACTAGAACATCAACACGATGAAGCATGGATTGGTGGACCCGGTATTTCCTCATGGAATGAATCCGATGGAAACATGGACTGGATCATTGATGGTCAATCCTTCTATTTTCAATCAGAAGAAACTGGGTATTCAAAATTGTATGCATATGATTTATTAAGCGCTAAAAAGTCATGCTTGATGCCAATGGATAAAATCGAAGTATATCAAGCACAATTAGCGAAGGATCGTAAAAGTTTTTACATCGAATACACCAGTTGTCAGACCGGATTGACAGGTAATCATTCCTTCGGGAGATTAGACATTCCCTCTACAAAATTGGTTCCTTATGCACAATTAGGGAAAGGATATAATGAAGTGTTGATTTCGCCGAATGAAACGCATTTGGCGGTTCGTCAATCCTATGGTAACAAACCTTGGGAAATGTATGTAAAGGAAAACAATCCAACGAAGAGTGATTTGTTGCAAATAACTCACTCTACTTCGGACGCGTTTGAATCATATCGTTGGATCGATCCACAAGTGATTTCTTTCAAAGGTTCCGATGGAATGGATGTATTTGCTCGTATTTATGAGCCAGAAGTAGGAAATAAGAATGGAGCAGCTGTGTTGTTTGTTCATGGAGCTGGATACTTACAAAATGCACACCATTATTGGAGCAATTATTACCGTGAATATATGTTTCATCATTTGTTGCGCGAGCAAGGATACACGGTGTTGGATGTTGATTACCGAGCAAGTGAAGGTTATGGACGCGATTACCGAACGGCGATTTATCGACACATGGGGGGCAGAGATTTGGAAGATTTCATCGATGCAAAGGCACTTTTGGTCAAACAATATGGCATCGATGCAAATCGTGTTGGGATCTATGGTGGATCATATGGTGGATTCATCACGCTCATGGGTTTACTGACCAAACCGAATGAATTCGCGTGTGGCGCTGCTCTACGTTCCGTGACAGATTGGGCGCATTACAACCACGAGTACACGAGCAATATCCTCAATTATCCAGAAACAGATCCGGAGGCTTACCGCAAAAGTTCGCCGATTTATTTCGCGGAGAATTTGCAAGATCCGCTTGTCATGTTGCACGGTATGGTCGATGATAACGTACAATTTCAAGATGTAGTTCGATTGAGTCAACGTTTCATTGAACTTGGAAAAAAGGATTGGAACTTGGCCGTTTTCCCGGTGGAGTCTCACGGATTTAAAGAAGCATATTCTTGGTATGATGAATACCGACGAATTTTTGAATTATTTGAACAGCATTTAAAATAAACGTATGTTAGTTAGGGAATTGGTGGATAAAGTGGAAATGTTGGCACAGCTTTCCGTATTGAACGAACTGTATCCAAGTTTGACCATGGATGAGTATTCCAAGGAATTGGATGAAATGCTTCCACATCGTTATGGACAAGTTGCGGTCTTTGATGAAGACTCCTGCATTGCGATTTGTGGCTTTTGGATTGGAAACAAACTTTGGGTAGGCAAATATTTGGAATTGGATAACATTGTTGTGAGTGAAAAATACCGAAGCCAAGGAGTAGGGAAGTTGATGTTTGATTTCTTAGAGAAAAAAGCGCAAGAACAGCAATGCAATATGTTGTCGCTTGATTCGTATACGAATAACTTTCATGCTCATAAGTTTTTCTACAACGAGGGATATGCTCCCCGTGGATTTCATTTCATCAAATTATTGAACAAGGACGCTGTGCGATAAGGCAAAAAAAAACCGAGTGATGATTCACTCGGTTTTTTAATTTCCTAATATAGTTGACTATGAATGTTTTGCTGCTAAATAACGCTCAGCATCCAAAGCGGCCATACATCCTGTTCCGGCAGCGGTAATTGCTTGACGATACGTTCTGTCCGCAGCATCACCCGCAACAAACACTCCTGGTACATTTGTTTTTGAACTACCTGGTTGTGCGTATTTGATGTAACCTGTTTCATCTAAATCGATGAAGTCCTTGAAAATTTCTGTATTTGGTTGGTGTCCAATCGCAACAAAGAATCCGGTTGCTGGAATCGTGCGTTCTTCTTTTGTCTGAATATTTTGAACACGCGCTCCGGTAACTAGTTGTCCGTCACCTAAAACTTCTAACGTTTCTGTATTGAACAAGATTTCGATGTTCGGAGTTTTCATAACGCGTTCAGCCATGATTTTAGATGCTCTAAATTCATCACGACGAACCAACATGGTTACTTTCGTACACAACTTTGATAAGTAATGTGCTTCTTCACATGCAGAATCTCCCGCACCAACAATGATTGTTTCTTGATTTCTGTAAAAGAATCCATCACAAACAGCACATGCGGAA
>JBEDJV010000010.1:0-16862 GCA_041172545.1 Bacteroidota bacterium
CTAAAGCTTATCGCGGGTTCGAATCCCGCTCTCTCCGCCAAAGAACTGAAAAGCTAGCCGTTAGGCTGGCTTTTTTTGTTTCCACCAGCATCAAAAGCTTGCTTTTGTAAGCGCAGTGCAAACAAAAAAAAGCCAAAGCTGCACCGCAGCTTAGCTTTTCAGTTCTTTGAAGCGACCCCACAAACCGGGTTCACGAGCGACAGCGAGTAATCCCGGTTAATGTGCTAATTTGCTAATGTGCCAATTTTACCCAAAACTTAAAACCGTTGAGCTAAGCGAAACAATTTCAATGTTAAGTTAGATTCTTGAGCCAAGCGAAACCACTTTACGAGCTAAGCGAGTACCCAGTTAATGTGCTAATTTGCTAATGTGCCAATTTTACCCAAAACTTAAAACCGTTGAGCTAAGCGAAACCACCCCATGAGCAAAGCGAATGCAAATTTAATAACCCCAACCTTGAGCAAAGCGAAATAAACTCCAATATACTCCAACGAAAATTGAACCAAAAAACTATTTTCCAACCACCCACCAACTATTAATAAATTACCGCATTTTGTTAATATCATTCACATGCAGATGAATTCGTTCTAAAAGCCATTCATTACCTTTGTTTTTATGCGCAATCTCATCGCCTTTTTACGTCGCTTTCAAATATTTTTGGTCTTTGCTTCTCTGCAGATCATTTCATTGGTGATTTATGTGCAATTTTTAAGTTTTCCGAGAAGTCAATACCTAACTACTGCATCGAATGTAACGGCAAAAGTTCTTACTTGGGAAAATGACGTAACGAAACATTTTAATCTAAGTAAAAACAATTATGCGTTGCAGCGTGAAAACATTCGTTTACGCGAGCGTCTTCCTGAGTTCATGTATACGTTGAGTGCTGGAAAAGTAAAAGTAGAAGACACCATTTTTAAGCAACAATACACCTACATTCCTGGAATGGTCATCAATTCTTCTGTAACAAGAAGGAACAACTATTTCACACTTAATATTGGTAGTAGACAAGGGGTGAAACCAAATATGGGTGTTTTTTCAGACAAAGGAGTTGTTGGAATCGTTCACAATACCAGCGAACATTACTGTGTGGTTAAATCCGTTTTAACGAAAGATATTAATATCGATGTAATTATTGAGCCCATTCACTTAGCTGGAATTTTGAAGTGGGACGGACACGATCCAAGACGTGGTTCCATTGACGGGATATCCAACGATTTACGCATAAAAAAATGGTCTCGCGTCGTAACAAGAGGTGGATCCGGTATTTTCCCGAAAGGAATTCCAGTTGGAAAAGTGGAACGCATTGAATCCATTGAAGGAGAGCCACTGTGGAATGTTGTCGTTCGTTACTCAGAAGATTACCGAACACTGCAGCGCGTTTACGTGGTGAAAAATGTAATGATTGAAGAACAACAAGCACTGGAAGGACAAATTCCACCAGATGAAGAAGAAGACGTCTTGAGATGAATAACTTAACGAAAAATACCATACGCTTCATTGTGTTTGTCGTGCTGCAAACATTGATTTTCAATCAATTGGAAATTGGTTACGGTTTTCACTTGATGATCCATCCGCTCTTTATCATGTTGCTTCCTTTTGAATTAGGTGTTATCTCGTTAATGGGACTCGCCTTTTTGATGGGGATTATCATCGATATTTTTTCCAATACCTACGGATTACATGCTTCATCTCTCGTGATGATGGCCTATTTTCGTCCACTCGTTTTCAAGTTCTATGGTCCACGTGAAGGATATGACCCGCTGAAAGAACCAAATGTATTCGACATGGGAAATCGCTGGTTTACATACGTGTTTGGAATCCTTTTACTTACCCATCATTTATGGTACTTCCTCGTTGAAATTTTTCAGTTTAATCAAGTCTTTTTTATCCTTCAAAAAACGATCTTTAGCGCCGTCCCATCCTTTTTGATTTGTTTATTGTTGCAAAGCTTTTTGATTAAAAAATCTAAAACCAAATGAATTTTGACATCCGACGTTATGTAATCTTGGCATTCATCATTTTGGTGGGATTCCTGTATACATTTCGGTTGTTTTACATGCAGGTAGTAGATGACACTTGGACACTCCGTGCACATGAAGTAGCAGAAAAACGAATTGAAATCACTCCTCCAAGAGGGGTTGTTTTTGATCGAAATGGAATGAAAATCGTTTCCAATCGCACCTATTTCAATCTGATGATGGTCGAAGATGAAATAAAAAACCTTGATACTGCCGCATTTGCCAAACTCATCGGCTGGACCGTCAAAGATGTACGCAATCGTTTTAAAGAAATTGTAAAGGGAGAAGGGACGTATTACAACAAAATCACAGGTAAACGCACTTCTAACTACCAGAAAATACGTAAATATCCTTTTTTGAAGGAGTTAACTTTAGAAGAGATTTCTAGTATCGCTCCTCATCTCGAAAATTTTCCTGGTTTCTATGAGAAAGTGACCAGTATGCGGAATTATCCGTTTAAAAGTGGAGCGAATATCATGGGGTATTTGTCCGAAGTAAACCGCGAAGAAGTAGAAAGCGATCGCTTTTACAGGCCAGGTGACAACATTGGACGATCGGGAATCGAGAAATTCTACGAGCGTGAATTGCGCGGTAGAAAAGGAATTAAATACATCGTTACCTCAGCCCTAAACAATGCCATTGAACCATTTGCCGATGGAAAATACGATACAACAGCACGTCAAGCGGACCCACTAAAACTCGGGATGGATATGATTATTCAGTCCTACGGTGAAAAATTAATGAAAAACAAAAAAGGATGTATCGTTGCTATTGAGCCTTCAACTGGAGAAATTTTAGCGATGGTCTCTGCGCCTTCCTATGATCCAAACATGTTGGTTGGTAAACGAAATATTAGCGAAAACTACCCGAAACTTGCTTTGGATAAGAACATGCCTTTGTTTCCTCGACCACTTCAAGCGGAATATCCCCCTGGATCCATTTTCAAATTGGTGCAATCCTTGATCGGTATGCAAGAAGGTGTGATCACAGAAAATTCCGGTTTTCCCTGCGACAAAAGCATGGTAGGTTGCCACAATCACCCTTCCGCGCGCAACGTGGCAGAAGCTGTTCAATATTCTTGTAATCCCTATTATTACGCGGTGGTTAGAAGAATTATTCAGCAAGGGAAGAAGAAAAGACTTTTTGCGGATGCCGAGTATGGACTCAATAAATGGCATCGATACATGACTAGTTTTGGACTTGGAAAAACATTGGATGCAGATGTCTCTGGACAACGTCCAGGGTTGATTCCAGATGCAAAATATTACGATAAATGGTATGGACATCACCAATGGGCATTTTCAACCATTCGTTCCATCTCCATTGGACAAGGTGAAGTAAAACTAACACCTTTGCACATGGCAAATATAGCAGCCATTATCGCAAATAAAGGTTGGTACTATGTTCCTCACTTTGTGAAATCCATTGGACGCAAAGGTCCGTTAGCGCAATACCGAACAAAGAAACGCACGATGGTGAACTCACGTCATTTCTGGCCTGTAATTGAAGGAATGCGACGCGTGGTCAATGAGAATGGTGGAACAGCTCGAATGGCACGTCTGGAAGATATTATGATTTGTGGAAAAACAGGTACCGTACAAAACCCTCATGGGGAGGATCACTCTGTTTTCATCGCCTTTGCGCCGATGAATAAGCCCAAGATTGCCATTGCTGTATTTGTGGAAAATGCTGGATTCGGTGGTACATGGGCCGCACCAATTGCTAGCTTGATGATTGAAAAATACATCAAACGAAAAATTACCGACAAAGAAAAAGAAAAGCGCATTTTGGAAGCTAAGTTGGCCTACATTTCAACTCCGGGAGAATGAGAAAGGAAGAAAGTTTAGTTGAGCACCTAGATTGGCCGTTGTTTATTACCTTCATGTTGATGTTGGTGACGGGAATGGCTACCCTTTACTCGGTTGCTTACGATGATTTACATCCAGCTATTTATGATGTTTCCATGATGTATGGTAAACAGTTAATTTGGATCTTCGTTTCTTTATTCCTTGGACTCATCGTTTTTTTAATTGACTCCGATATCTATCGGCGCTTTGCCTTTCCCATCTATGGATTTACGCTGTTATTGTTGGTGATCGTGCTCTTTATGCCGGCGGTGCATGGTGCGCGTGCGTGGATTGGAATCGGAAGCCTCGGGATACAACCAGCGGAATTTGCCAAAATATCGACGGCGCTTTTGTTGGCTAAATACATCAGTGGAATCAGTGTGAAACAACAAAATATTAGCAGTGTCATGACCGCAAGTGCCATTTTACTTGTGCCAATGGCCCTTATTTTACTGCAACCTGATGCTGGAACATTCGTCGTTTTTACCTCTTATCTATTTGTGATGTACCGCGAAGGACTCACATTTGACCCCATTATTTTAAGTTTTGTCAATAGTATTCCAGGTGTACGTTTCAAAGAAACTTGGGTGGGAAGTCACTTTATTCCCATTCTATTTGTGATGATTTTCATCAGTGTGATTACCCTATTATTGAACTCGGTTCAATTGGATATTTTCTTCCTTCCATTTCCCGTTTCTGGTTCAATTGGTGTCATTTCTACCTTGTTAATTTTCTCCTTACTCGCCATTTTATTTCTTCAGCGTTTTTCTGCGAAAAGAGAACGCACAAAGGGGACAGTCATCATTATTCTGGGATTCATACTAACTAGCAGTTTATCCTTTATTGTGGATAACGGATTTAACAGTTTGGCAACGCACCAAAAGGATCGAATTGAACTGTTTTTAGGTTTACGCGAGGATCCAAATGGGAAAGATTACAACCGAAATCGTGCAATGGCGGCTGTTGGATCAGGGGGCTTACTTGGAAAAGGATACAACAAAGCATCTGTTTCTAGCGTCGAAAGTAACCACGTTCCGGAAAGTGAAACAGATTTCATTTTTTGTCCATTTGCAGAAGAATGGGGATTTGTCGGGATCATTTTCTTGTTCGGACTTTACCTCTTTATGCTCATTCGCATCATGTTTATTGCAGAACGACAACGATCCATTTTCAACCGAGTCTACGCCTATTGCGTTGGAATGATTCTGTTCTACCATTTCGCGATAAACATTGGGATGAATATTGGATTTGCACCAGTGATTGGAATTCCCCTACCCTTCTTTAGTTACGGTGGGTCCTCCATGATGTCCTTTTGTATGATGATGTTTATCCTACTAAAATTGGACAGTCAACGAAAAGATGTGTTAAGATAATTGTCATTAATTTTGAATAATGAAAAATAAGGAAGCTAAAATGACCGAAGAAGAATCAAAAAAATACACGAAAATTTTTTGGGGTATTTCATTAATCCCGTTCATCTTGGTTGCAGCGCTATTGCTTTTGCAATCCGAGAGCGTATTACCATCTGTCGCGAGCTTAGATAATCCACCGGAATTACAAGCATCATTGATCATCGCGAAAAAAAGCGTGAAAGAAGATACGGTCATTGGGCGCTTTTGGTCTGTGAATCGAACCAGCGTGAAATACCGCGAAATTTCTCCGTATGTTTTTGATGCATTGATTTCTACAGAGGATGAGCGATTTTATAGTCACTCTGGAGTCGATTTCAAAGGACTTGTACGTTCATTTGCCAGTTTAGGACGAAAAGGAGGAGCTTCAACAATCACACAGCAATTAGCAAAATTGATTTATACATTAAGACAACGCCAGTTAGCTGAGTTAGCACGTGCGAATGGAGAAACATATGATTTACCATTAGGAGGAATCCTTGGTAAATTCCGTCGTTTGAACGAAAAAGCGCGTGAAAACATCATTGCGAAACGCTTGGAAGAACGCTTTACCAAAGAAGAAATCATAACGATGTACTTGAATCAATTCGACTTCCTCTACAATGCCGTAGGAATTGAAAATGCGTCACGTGTTTACTTCAATAAACGTCCAAAAGAGCTTTCGAAAATAGAAGCTGCGGTGCTCGTTGGAATGTGTAAAAATCCTGATTTGTTCAATCCATACAAATACACGATTAAAAATTACCGAAATCAAGCGGCAAAACGTGCTGGAATTGCTCCTGAAAAAGTGACCATTGCACAAATGGCAGAAATCAGAGCAGAAGATTCCTTGCGTGCATTGGATCGAAGAAATCAAGTCTTGTTTCAATGGTTGAAAAATAGCAAAGGTGAAAATGAGGGTATCAAGAATAAATTGACACAAGAAGAATACGATCGATTGAAAAAAATGCCGATTGTAGTAAACTACAAATCCTTGGATCACAAAGAAGGAATGGCTCCGTATTTCCGTGAGTCCTTGCGCAAAGAAGTTACCCAAATATTAATGACGAAAAATTCAGACGGATCTTTTAAATACGTGAATGAGGATGGGGAACCTTTTGATATTTATAGTGATGGACTTAAAATCTATACGACCTTGAATCCTTCCTTACAACGTTATGCAGAATATGCGGTTGAACGTCACATCAAGGAGGAATTACAGCCACAGTTTGACTTGAATAACCGTCGCGTTAGAAATTATCCGTTCTCGAATGCGATTGAAACGAAAATGGTGAATCAAATCATGGAATCAGCGCGTACTTCTTCTGGTCGCTTCCAAAACATGACATTAGCCGGATACACCGATAGTGAAATTAGAAAAAGTTTCGATACCCCGACAACGATGACCGTTTTCTCTTGGAGCGGAGAACGCGACACCACCATGACTCCAAACGATTCTATTCGTTATTACAAAGCCTTTTTACACGCCGGACTTTTATCCATAGATCCGTCATCGGGATTCGTACGCGCTTGGGTGGGTGGTGTTAACTTTAAACACTTCGGATACGATCACGTACGTCAAGGAAAACGTCAAGTTGGATCAACCATCAAACCATTTGTATACGCGGCGGCGCTTTCCATGAAGGTGGTGAATCCGTGCACGACATTTTCACCGGGAGAGTATTGCGTGGACTTAGTCGATGATCAAAATAAAGTTGTTGGACAATATTGTCCACAAGGAACTCCTGCTGGATCTGTTAAAGATGGATTAGCGCAGTCATCGAATCCAACGACCGTTGCTGTGATGGCACGAATGGGAGCATTTAATCCAGTACAAAAAATTGGAGGTCCGTTCCAAATCGAGAAATTATTGAAGAAAACGGAAATCGAATTGAACAAAAACGATGTCGTTCCGTCGATGTGTTTGGGAAGTATGGACCTTTCCCTTTATCAGTTGGTTGCCGCTCAATGTATTTTCCCGAACAATGGAATTTACGTGCGTCCAACGACGATCGAACGCATTACCGATCGAAATGGAAAAGTAATTTACAGTGCAACCGAGCACCGCGAACAAGCGTTAAATTCCACCGTTTCCTACGAAATATTGAAAATGATGAAAGGGGTGGTACAATATGGTACGGCCGGAAGCCTTCGAAGTGGAAGAAGTTGGGGTGGAATTACAGCACCAACAGCCGGAAAAACAGGTACCACTCAAAATAACTCAGATGGATGGTTCATTGGAATCACACCTGAATTAGTCACTGGTGTTTGGGTCGGCGCAGAAGATCGTGCTGTACGCTTTCAAAGCATGACATGGGGACAAGGTGCACGCATGGCACTACCAATTTATGGGTATTACATGCAGCGCGTATACAAAGATCCAGTCATTGCTCTGTCCACACGTGATTTCCTTCAACCCGACGATTACGACGAGGAAGCATACGATTGCACAGATGCACCACAACCTGAAACTGTGGACGAATCAGAAGTCCCATTTGAATTTTAAGCGATGAACAAAGTTGTAAAGAATGTAGAAGAAGCGTTAGTAGGCATCGAAGATGGCATGACGCTGATGTTGGGTGGATTTGGCCTTTGTGGTATTCCTGAAAATTCCATTGGACAATTAGTAAAATTAGGAACGAAGAACCTTACTTGTATTAGCAATAATGCTGGTGTGGATGATTTCGGAATCGGACTCATGTTACAAGCCAAACAAGTGAAGAAAATGGTCAGTTCGTATGTCGGTGAAAACGATGAATTTGAACGACAAATGCTGAGCGGTGAACTAGAAGTAGACCTCATTCCACAAGGAAGCTTGGCTGAACGTTGCCGTGCAGGTGGTGCAGGAATCCCTGCGTTTTTTACACCCGCGGGATACGGAACGGAAGTTGCTGAAGGGAAAGAAGTACGCGTTTTCAACGGAAAACCACACATACTAGAAAGCGCTTTAACGGCAGATTTTGCGATTGTGAAGGCATGGAAAGGCGATACGGAAGGGAACTTGATTTACAAAGCTGCAGCACGAAATTTTAATCCAATGATGGCGATGGCGGGTAAAATTACGGTTGCTGAAGTCGAGGAGCTTGTTCCGGCAGGAACTTTGGATCCAAATCAAATTCACACACCGGGAATATTCGTTCAACGCATTTTCCAAGGCGCTGCCTTTGAGAAGCGAATCGAACAACGAACAGTAAGAAAAAACGCTTAAGCAATACGATATGGCACTTGACAAAAACGGCATTGCACAACGCATCGCACAAGAATTAAAGAACGGATGGTATGTGAACTTGGGAATTGGCATTCCAACCTTGGTGGCAAACTATATTCCTAAAGGAATTGAAGTTGAATTCCAATCTGAAAATGGTATCCTTGGCATGGGACCATTCCCTTTTGAAGGTGAAGAGGATGCCGATTTAATCAACGCAGGAAAGCAAACGATTACTACGGTTCCTGGTGCTTCTTTCTTTGACTCCGCTACTTCGTTTGCGATGATTCGCGGACAACACGTTCAACTTACAGTACTGGGCGCCATGGAAGTATCACAAAATGGTGATATCGCCAACTGGAAGATTCCCGGGAAAATGGTGAAAGGAATGGGTGGAGCAATGGACCTCGTTGCATCCGCAGAAAACATCATTGTTGCCATGATGCATAGCAACAAAGCAGGAGAATCAAAAATCCTAAAAGCATGTACCTTGCCATTAACGGGCGTTGGTTGCGTGAAAAAAGTCGTGACAGAATTGGCTGTTTTGGAAATTAAAGATGGTAAATTCCACTTAATTGAACGTGCACCAGGGGTGAGTGTCGAGGAAATTATTTCTAAAACAGAAGGTGAGCTTGTTGTTCCTGATGTCGTTCCAGAAATGCACTTCGATTGATTCCATTTCACGCAAAATACCTTGCCGCCATTCATGCGAGTATCGCTGCTTCGGAAGCGATTATGCAGATTTATCAAAACGATTTTGAAGAAATCATCAAAGCAGATGGTTCTCCGTTAACACAGGCGGACCTCGCTTCATCTGATATTATTGGTCAATACCTTAGTCCGTTCAATATTCCTATTACCGGAGAAGAAACGGAGAAAATGTCCTTCGAGGAACGTTCCGCTTGGACCGAATGTTGGTGTGTAGATCCACTGGATGGAACCAAAGAATTTATCAAAAAAAACGGGGAATTCGCGGTGAACATCGCCTTAATCAACGAGGGGAAAGCGCATTTTGGACTCATTGCTTCACCGGTTCGACAAGAAATTCTCGTAGGATCAGCAGAAACGGGTGTTTACCTCTTTTCATTCGCTGATGTTCACGATTTTACCAGTTGGAAAAAACTTTCCATTCCAGAAAAACACAACAATCCCATTGTTTTAATTGGTTCACGAAGTCACCATTCGGGTTCGATGCTTGAAATTATTGAATCCCTGAAGACTTTTTCTCCTGAAATCGAATTTGCGCAAAAAGGTTCCGCCTTGAAGTTTTTCGATTTGGCGCTTGGAACCGCAGATATTTATCCGCGCTTTGCACCAACCATGGAATGGGACATCGCTGCTGGACAAGCCATTCTTGAAGCACTTGGTGGTTCGGTCGTTCATGCAAAGACAGGTGAGCCGTTGCGCTATAACAAAGCGAATTTAACGAATCCGTATTTTGTAGCGAAAACGGCAGTTATGAAGGGATGAATCCATAAGTCAAAACAGGATTTTCAATCCATTTACATACCACTGCTTTTAATGAATTTAAGCGTAAACCCGTCTAGAGAAAGAATAAACAATCCTTGATTCAATGAACTGATATCAATTTTGTTTTGAATCAATGTGCCGGAAGAAACAACAACTCCAAATTGGTTTGAAATTGTATATTCCACCGATTCTTTGAATGAAAGTCCATCAACCATGAGAAAATCACTCGCTGGAATTGGATAAACATTCCAAGTTGAATGCGTGATTTCGGGATTATTCGATGTTTCTTTTAACATAACAGAGACATCATCTATGAAGTAATAAGCATAGTATGCGCCACATTCGCCAGCATGACTTGTCGTTGAATTACCCTTGAAATTTCCAATAATCAAATGGTCTTCATCTCCATTGGCAACGTAATCTCCTGAAATTAACATCCAATTTATTGTGTCATTCAACAATGATGTGGGCGGAAAAATCGAACTGAATGAAGTGAGCGGCTGATAGGTGGATTGAAAAGTACTCGAATGATGAAAACCAAGTCCAATTTCTGAAGCACAAGGATACACGAAATCGGGAAGTGAAACATAAAATTTGACCTCGTATATTTCTCCTGCTTGAAGTGTGGTTATAAGGGGACACTGCAAATATTCTCTATAATTCGTGTTTTCATACACATAGATACCCGCATAACCTTGACCGGTTCGTGCATGTTGATAACCAAAAATATTCGTTGGAACACAAATTGGATCTAAAAAAAAGGGATCACAGGACCCAAAACAGCCATGAAAGAAATCAGATGTTCCCAATGAGGGAGTTGTCCACGGAAAAGCGAAGGATAATTGGGAAGGTTCGTAGGGACAATTCGAATATTCCTCGAATGAATGATTCGGAACCAAGTTTTGGCTATAAAGATCGAATGATAGGAAAAGTGAAAAGGCAAACCAAAATTTAATCATTATGATGTAATTATAATATTCTATTGAAGCAATGAAAACAATGTGTATTTCATTGAAAACGAGAATAATTCGTTCATGGAGGTGAAGAAATAGCGTTATAAAACGTATTATTTAAAACAAGTTCTATATTTCGCTTCCATTTATTCCTCATTCAGCCGTCAAACGCCCAATAATTTCCTCATATTGTGGATATTGATCCAACAATTCTTGATGTGTAAACAATTCAAAATCACGGAACATAAATCCAGGTGCAACCGCGCAGGAAACCAAGGCATAACTGTTCGGTTCTTGGACTTCGCTGCCAAATATTTCTTGTTTGTAAACCAATTGATACGGACTTTGTCCCTGTGCGAAATCAAGTCCCAACATTCGCTTTTCGTGTCCGTTTTCTCCAATGACATGCACGGTCAATGGACTCCCTTCATGGAAATACCAATGTTCATCGCTTTGAATGCGGTGAAAATGGGATGGAGAGTCTGCAGTCAACAAGAACAAAATGGACGTCATCAAGGCTTGTTCACCATCGATTGTTTCAGAACTTCGATACGTTTCTTTGTAATATCCTCCCTCTGGATGTGGAAGAAGGGCTAATTTCTCAATCAGTTCATTGATGCGTTCTTGTTTATTCATGATAGTTCGTTTTAGTTGACATCCAAAGATGCTAAATAGTTTCCTGCGTTAGTTAAATGTGCCTCGCGTTTTTCAAGTGGCATTTTATCAAACATATGAATCAACATTCCCAAACGTGGATTCGACAAAAAGAAGTTTCGTTGTTTGTCCATGAAATGCCAAAAAAGTCCATCCCAAGTGGCTTGCCAAGCTCCTTTTTCGAAATTACCCATTTTCATTAAATAATTACTGCCACTGATGTAGGGTTTGGTGGACATCAATCCACCGTCGGCGAATTGCGTCATGCCATAGACATTTGGAACCATGACCCAATCGTACGCATCAATGAAAAACACCATGAACCATTCGTAAACCTCATCGGGGTCAAATTCACAAAGCAACATGAAGTTCCCAAGGACCATCAAGCGTTCGATGTGATGACAATAACCTGTTTCAAGTAGTTTCTGAATCGTATCGTCAATTGGTGGGATTCCCGTTGTTCCATTCCAAAATGACGCCGGAATCTTCCGTTTGAATCCCCAATAATTTCGTGTGCGTTCCTCTACTCCTTTTAGTTCGTAGACCATGCGAATGAATTCACGCCATCCCATGATTTGACGCACAAAACCTTCTAACGAATTCATAGGAATAGTATTCTTGGATGCAAAATCTAACGCTTCGTCCAAAACAAACTGGGGAGTCAAAAGTCCAACGTTGAGCATAGGTGTCAACACACTGTGATGCAAGACCAATTCATCCTTCACAATGGCATCTTCGTAGGTGCCGAAATCCGCAAATCGATCCGCAAAAAATGCTTGTAACCAATCCTTTGCACCTTCAAATGTTGTCGGATAATGAATCCTTCCTTCTGATTTTCCCGGATTGGACGAAAAATTTGCTTCTGTATACGAAATGGCTTCTAAGTCATGTTCGTTCAGACTTGGAGAATTCAAATCTGGAACAATTCCTTTCTTTGGAAACTTCGAACGATTCTCCTCATCGAAAGACCATTTTCCACCTATTGGTAACTGATTTGCTTCTACTAAAACACCACGTTGAATCCGCTGTTGCTTGTAAAAATCCGCTTGAAATAATTTCTTTTTAGCGGCGTATTTCGAGGCTAAATCCTGCATGTCATTTAAGAACATGGGACTCACCAATTTCGTAGTCTCAATTCCTTCGTTGATACATCCATTAGAAATGCGTCTTTCCAGCAAGAAATCCGTTGTATCAACGTACGAAATGTGCGAAATTCCAAGTGTTTTGATCTGTGGAATCAACAGGCGAATATCCGAAATTTCTTCCGTGCTTGAAATGTATTGAACGTTCTTTCCATTCAACAAAAGCCACGCTTCATATTGCTTCATGGAACTTCGATGAAAAGCAATTTTTCGTTTGTGAAAAGGATATTGTCGAAAGTACAGGTGTTCTTCGACTAAGTAAAACACATCGCAATCCAGCAATAAGGGATTTTCTTCAAACAGTTGATGTGGAAATATGAGTCCTGCCTTCATGCCTTCGTTTTAGTTGTTCGACAGTGATCGCTGCAATATTTAACCTCATCCCAGACTTTTTCCCATTTCTTTCTCCAAGTAAAGGGGCGCTGGCAGGTCACACAGACTTTCTGAGGAAGATCGCTCTTTTTTCGCTGTTTCATTTTCGTGGGTTGACGTGTTTTTTCAAAATGCGTTTCGCGTCCTTCTTTACGGCTAAGTCCTTACGAAAGCCCCAAACTTCCTCGCTCGATGCACGTTGCGTTTCTTCTAAATTGACGATTGGAAGCGGATAATCCACTCCGATTTGAAATGAATAAAGCGTTTGTTCCATTTCGCTCAACAACCACGGTTCATGAATGAATTGCACCGGAATCTGCGCAAGTTCTGGCACCCATTTGCGAATAAATTCACCTTCTGAATCATGCTTCTTTGAGTTCTTAATCGGATTGTAAATCCGAATGATGTTCATGCCTGTTAACCCAGCTTGCATTTGAATTTGTGGGTAGTGTATTCCTGGTTCATAATCCAAGAACATACGCGCCAAAAAATGCAATTCACGCCAGTCTTGTCCAAGGTTGAACACATAAAAGGAAACCAACATCGCGCGCATGCGAAAATTGATGTATCCCGTTTCCATCAAGCAACGTAAGCATGCATCGACGATGGGAACACCCGTTTTTCCGGTATGCCAAGCATCCATATACGCTTCATTTCGCGTTTTTTCTTTTCCGATGTACGCTCGGTTAAACGGTTCAAACTCAATGCGACACTCATCCTCGAATTTTTGAATAAAATGACAGTGCCAATGTAAACGAGAAATGAATTGGGTCAAGGCACGTTTATGTGTCGACGTTTTGTAATGCTGCATCGTATATTGATACACCATGCGCATGCTGATGTTCCCGTAACTCAAATAGGGTGAAATCCGACTGCAACTTTTTCGACTTAATGCCGGTTTGGAAATGTGATTGGCATAATTCACACTTCGTTTTTTTAGAAAACTGTCCAAGTATTTCCACGCATAAGATTCTCCTCCAGGTTGAAAATTGGGATGATCAGTGGTAATTTCAGATGGTAACTCAAGTCCTTTAAGTTGCGCGTAGACTACCGAATCAAGCGACAAGATATTCCATTCCGTTTCCGAGACTAGATTGGGTTCTTGTGTCATGATAGACTTCCACCTTTTTTCCCAATCAACTCGTGCGCCTCCGCCGCGTTGAACGGCGTTGTGTCGATACTCGTTCCATGTAATGTTTTGTTCGCGACAGAACGTTTGAACGGCCTTGTCACGGTCAAACGTTCGCTTATTACCCACTTCCTGATGCGAAAAAATCGTGCGAATCGTATAGTGCTTTTGCAACGCACTGAATACAGGAAGTACCTCAGAATGAAACAGGTAAAGCTGTGCATCGAGTTCCTGAAGTTTTTCATTCATCTCTCGCAAAGACTGATGTACAAAGCGCCAATGTCGTACATCACTGTCGTGGTAATGCATGACTGACGGCTCAAAGCAATACATTAAAAGAATGGGAAGTTCTTGTTTTTGTGCTTGATACAAGGCTTCATGATCCGTAAACCGCAGATCACGCTTAAACCAAACGACAACAATTTCCGGTTTGTCTATAATTTGCTCGGCCATTTCTCTGGTTTAGCATAGGACAAACGATGCAATAAGGTGTTTTCAAAATAGGCATCCAAACCAGCACATGTTAGGGTCTTTGCTTGTGCTAAATCCACGAATCCGTCAGCGGATACCCACTGCTCATCGAGTTCAATGAATTGAATACTTCCGATGATGAGAATGGTTCCGTTGATGGCTATGTCCACTTTTTCTTCGAATTTCATCCCGATTTTAATCGGACTTTCAGCAACAAATGGCACGGGGAAATTATGCACAGATTGTTCCGTAAGTCCACACGCTTCGAATTCAGAAACCTCACTTGGAAACTTAGCAGAGCTTT
This sequence comes from Bacteroidota bacterium, assembly GCA_041172545.1. Taxonomy (GTDB): domain Bacteria; phylum Bacteroidota; class Bacteroidia; order Flavobacteriales_D; family Crocinitomicaceae; genus UBA952. The sequence goes on from JBEDJV010000010.1 coordinate 14,954, forward strand.
GATGCGCCTTGTCCGCATCGTCTTGATGGATGAAATTAAAGGTGTAATGTCCTGTTTCTAGGATGTTGCGCAAGGTATCGCGTTGAACAGTGTCTGGTCGACAAAGAAACCCCCACAAAGGCGGATTCGCCCCAATGTGAATTAACGAATTGAAAATGGCTAAATTGGACTGTCCTTCTGTGGATTTCGTCCCAATTAAAAACGCTTGCTTGATTCCTGCTAAAGAATTAATCAGCGTCGCTCGGTAACGACTTTCAAACTGACTTAAATGTGTGGAATCAATGATCATGCGTTCTCATGTTTTTTTGTGAGTTCTTTGTTTAAGGATTTCCAATAGGCAAAGAAGGACGGGAAATATCCAGTGATTTCAGTGGAGATCCAATCGCGGGGCTCTTCTATTCCATCATAACCCAGATTGAGCGGATGTTCTTTGAAATACAGTTCGCTTAAAGAATATTTCTCCTTTAATTCACAAAATGAACCCACGAAAAGTTGTAAGTGATCGATGTTCTGTGCGAGTTTGAGTGCAAAATTTAGGACAGTCGAACTTACCGGATGTTCCTTGAAAAAAGCAGGATCAAGCAATAAAATTCGATTTCCAACTTCCTCTTTGTGCCAGAGCGGATCGAGGTTATAATAGGTGTAGACAAATGTCGGGAGCGTGGAATCCACCTGAATGTTTTCCGTTATTGGAAGTTGCGTTTCGAGTATAAGGTCAGTCGTTTCCAAAAGTTCTGATGGAACCTTTTTTGGAGGCAAGGACTCGTATGGACGATCTAAAAAAGTAAGGTGTTGTTGTGTACCAGCGAAACGATTGATATTCTCCTGATTCGCCACATATTTCTTGTTGCTATTCGCACCACAAACCCATTGCCAACTACAGCGATTGCTCGCGAAATCACCATCCAATAAATGGTAATACATCCATTTCGATGGAAGGAACCAATGTGCTTTTCCGATGTTCGTTACGACAGCGGCCGTATACATACGCAAGTGATTGTGCATGTATCCATGTGTATATAATTGTTGGATTGCTTGATCCAAAGCTTGAATGCCGGTTTGAGCATTTACCACTGAAGTTGGAATCTCACGATGTTCAACCTCAGTTTGCGGAAATTTGATTTCTTTCTCCAAGTTTCTCACTTGACCCAATCGTTGAAAGTAGTCGCGCCACGCTAGTTCTTTCACAAAACTTTCTATTTCCGCTAGTGGATAACCTTTGGCAAGAACAGCATCGAGCACCATTTTGGTACTGATGACTCCGCGGGAAATATAGGGGGATAAATACGTGACAGCGCCGTCCAAATAATTGCGTGTGGTGCCATATTGAATGGGGTCGACTTGATCCATTCGCACCAATATCTCATTATATTTTGTTGGAAAGTGCATTTAACGCTTGCTGATTTTGTTCATCGAAATAGTTGTCTGACGAGAACATTTGAAGCGAGTTATTTCTGGATTTCGTTTTTTGGCATGTTTGATACTCACGCCACTATTTACCCGATCACGCCAAAGTATGAAGCTGGAACGTTTCAATTCCTTGCGCATCAAGGCAATCACCTGTGTTTCTGTTTTTCCAAATTGTGCAAATATCGCTTCGAATGGCGTCCGGTCTTCCCAGGCCATTTCAATGATGCGATCGATGTCAATCGGATTTAGTTCTTCTGAGTTCAACATATTCACATACATAACACAGAAGGACAATCAATTGTTTAGCTCTTTTTTAAGATTTTTTAGCGGAAAAAGGAGTCGTTTATGCTTTCTTTACAAACTCGGATTTCAATCCCATTGCTCCGAATCCATCAATTTTGCAGTCGATGTTATGATCACCAAACGTTAGTCGAATGTTTTTCACTTTGGTTCCTGATTTTATGGATTTGGGCATTCCTTTCACTGGTAAGTCTTTGAT
>JBEDJV010000011.1:0-16733 GCA_041172545.1 Bacteroidota bacterium
GATGTTTTCAACGGATGTCGGATTCCCGTTCTGATCTAATTTTGTATACCAAAGATCCATGCCGCCTTTTGTCCCCGAACGATTCGAGGCAAAAAACAATACTGGTTCTTTATTCAAAATCGAAAAATGCGGCATAGTTGTATTAACACCCGCTTGATTCACTACTTGATTCAAGGAATCGAGCGAACGCCATTTTCCATCAGTTCCTTTTTGACTAAACACAATGGCACAGGTATAATTGAAATCTTTGTCCGAACAAACGCTGTAGTAAAAATGACCATCTGAAGAGAAACTTCCGTTTCCAATGCTTTTCCCGTTAGGAATCAAGTCCTGAAGTTTTTGAGCGCTGTCTTTTTCTTTTGCCACGTTCACTTCGTAAAGAGCAGTATGGTAATGAGGGGAATAGACCTCTTGAATTTCTTCATTGACGGAATCTGCTTTTAACGAAGAGAAATACAGTAATCCATTGTTTATCGTATGTCCAAATTCGGCATCATACGAATTGATGTTTTCTCCTAATGCATCTATTTGAATCCCTAAATCCGGACCAATTTTCACCTGTTTCAAAGCCCAATTTGTGGATTCCACCTCCTGTGCGGCCTTTTTATAACGGTAAGAGGTTTTGTCTTCTGAAGCCGCTTTTTTCGCCGTTTTAAAATGCTCCAAGGCTTCTTTGTACTTTCCGTTTTGTTTTTGCATCAAGGCGTAATTCAAGAGCGCATCCGGATATCGTTCACCATCTTCGTCCTTCGAATAAACCGATGCATAATATTTTTCAGCCTGGACATAGTCCTTGTATGCTTTGTTCGTTTCTGCAATTTTCCACACTAAGTCAAGGTTTTCCGGATCAAGAACGAGTGCCTGCTGGTAGTAATCTAAGGCATAATAGTAATCGCCTTTTTGGTATTGTTGATCGGCGAAGGTCAGAATATCCTTCAGCTTGGCTTGACTAAAAGTCAAAAAAGGAAGTAGTAGAAAACCAATTAAATAAAATCTGGACATACGCGATGAATGATTTGTTTTGGTTTAAAACGACTAATGACATATTTCACAGCGATTTCGAACCCACCGCGAGCATTACTGGCTGGTACGAGTTTAGAAAAATTCACGTCGTAACTCATCCCACAATACAAAGGGCCTTTTTCATAAGCGAGATTGATGGAAAATGCATCTTTGTTGCGCCACCATAATCCGCCGTATAAGTTTATTTTATCACGAGTTGAAAACGCGTGTCGAGCGAGTCCGCCGAGCATCAATTCCTGGTATTTCCCTTGTTTGCTGTACTGAAAACTTGGTAGTATCGTCCATTCGGAATTGAGGACATAACTTGCTTTACTGAAGACATTCCAACGTAGATCTCTTAACACGACTTCGTTATAAAAGCCTTGATTCGGCCGGTTAACGTTAAATACGGAAATCCCTGAATGAAAGGACCATCGATCGGAAAACTGCCAATCGTCAACAAGTCCGAGTCCTAATGATAGGTTTGTTTTCGCATCACTTTGAAAGGATTCATTGTTCGGTGCATTTGGATTGAAAATGTATCCGTTGTATTGGTTGTCAAAATACAAAGAGGACCAATTGATCTGACGGTAATTCAATCCAATGTTAAGACCTGGACGAAACGTATGACTTGGTAAAATCGCGATGGTTATTGGTCGATTGATGTTTGCTTGACATTCAACGGTGCGAAGTTTTCCATCGCCCACTTGATCGTGAAAAGCCAACAATCCGACTCCCCAGCCTTTGTAACGCGTATCTGCTGAAAAGGAATTGGTACTGAAGGGAACGGTCACACTGCGCCATTGATTTCGGTAATTCGCAATGAAACGATAGTCTTCTTGAAACGCGCCTGCATTTCCAGGATTCTGAAAAAGTGGATTGTCGTTGAATTGCGTCCAATGGATATCCTGACCATACATCATGGAATGAACGAGGAATAGAAATATGAACGATAGGGACTTCATTGCAAATTGGCTTTACGAATATACAAAATTTGCAACGCTAATCCATTATGGATTGGTTAAGGAAACAGGTATGATTTTCCCATTCAAATAACGATGCGCATTTAAGGAGAAATCGGTGATGAATTCCGCCATTTGAATTGGACTTAATGGCGCTTGGTATCCAGGAAAGGCTTGCTCCAACATTTCTGTTTGAACGGCACCCAAACAAAGGCAATTCATTTTGATGTTTGTCTCTTTGTATTCTTCGGCAAATAGTTCGGTAAAAGAACAAAGTGCTGCTTTAGAGGTAGAATAGGCTGCTAATCCAGCGAACTTCATACTGCCTTGAAATCCACCCATAGAACTGATGTTGACGATGTGTGAACCTGCAGGATTCAGTTTAGGCAGCAAGCATTGAATGCTTTCCATCACGCCAATCACATTCACTTGATAGGAAGTGCTGATGTCTGCATGCGTTAACTCTGGAAAAGTTTTATTTACAAGAAATCCAGCATTTTCAATAAGGACATCAATCTGAGGTAACTGACCCATGATTTGTGCAAATTGTTCGTGCACATTTTCACTTAAGTCCAAGGAGAAACAGTGTACATTTTCTTGATGGAAAGTAGCTTCCATCCGTTCAATGTTTCGCGCAAAAGCATAGACCTGGTGATCGGAATTCTGTGCATATGCTTTTACCAGTTCCGCACCGATTCCGCGACTGGCGCCTATGACAAAAATGTGCTTACTCATCGAAACTAACAATAAGTTCGTCACTCGTTGGAAACGCTTGACACGTTAAAATGTATCCTTGGTTTACTTCTTCATCTGTCAAGGAGAAATTGGAACGCATTTTTGCGGATCCCTTCAAAACTTTCGCTCGACATGAGCAACAAACACCACCGCGACAAGAATATGGAGCGTCTAAGCCATTTTTTTCGGCCAATTCCAGAACACTGTGTTGTTCTCCTTTCATGGTAAAGGAAGCCGTTTCTCCATCAATCATCACCTTCACGGTGCTTTCTCCGGAAAAGGCAACTGTTTCAACGGGCGTTGTGGATTCAATCGATGTAAATAATTCAATGTGGATTTTATCTTTCGCTACACCAAAGAAAGCCAAACACTCTTGCATTTCTTGAACGAGTCCTGTAGGTCCACAGATGTAAAAAGCATCCGCTTGCAATAAGCTCAAATTCGCTTTGAGTTTTTCCGTGAAGCTATCTTTAGTGATTCTTCCAGATGTATATCCATCTCGTTCTTCTTGACTTAAAAAATGCGTGCAATGAACGTTCGATAAGGATGCTAGTTCAGATTCGAAAAGAATGGAGTCCTTTTGTTTGCTTCCATAAAAGAGGTTCATTTGAGCGGCGCTTGACAAATGTTTTGCCATTGATAAGATGGGTGTAATCCCACTTCCCGCACCGATGCAAACGATGTTTTTCGCATTTGGACTCAACTTGAAGTTTCCTTCCGGTTTGGAGATCCAAATGGGGAAATCTGTCGTTTTTTGGTCGTTTAGGAAATTCGACACAAGTCCTTTATCGATGCGTTTTACGGCAACTGCTAATGGTTCAGAAGGACCACTGCAAATAGAGTAGGAGCGACGTTCTTTTTTTCCATTGATCAACAATTCAAGGTTGATGTATTGTCCAGGAACGAAAGAAAATTCCTTTTGAAGGTCTGCCGTAAGTTGAAACGAAACCTGAACGGAATCTGCATTCAAATGCTTCACTTCTTGAATGGTCACTTCGTGGAATCCACGACTGACATTTTCAGTAGCCGGTTTTTCACTTTTTTTAAATCGGTCAAATAATCCCATAATGGTTAGTCGTCAAATGATACAAGCACTTCCTCACTCGTTGGATGTGCTTGACAAGTTAAAATATATCCAGCTTCTACTTCTTCTGGTGTCAATGCATAGTTTAAGTCCATGCTGACTGTTCCTTTCAATACTTTCGCTTTGCAGGTGCAACAAACACCACCCTTGCATGCGTAAGGAACGTCTGAGCCAGCTTTGTACGCGGCGTCTAAAATCGTCATTCCTGTTGAATCTAACGGAAATTCAATCGCGTCATCATCCATGATAACGGTAACGACAGAAGAAACATTTTCTCGTATTTCTGTATTTTTCTTCGCTGCAGTTTTAGTTGCGCCAGAGTGAAATAATTCAAAGTGAATGCTTTTTTCTGGAAGTCCTTTTTCAAGCATCGCTGCTTTGACATCCAAAATCATTTGTTCTGGACCGCAAATGAACACATCATCGATTTGTTCATTTTGCAAAAAGGCTTTGTGCAAATCCAAACATTTTTGCTCATCAATTCGTCCCTTTTGAATCGCATTTCCAATGTTTTCCCTTGAGAAAAGATGGACTAGGCAAAAGCGCGATAAATATTCATTTTTGAGGTTTTCCAGTTCCTCACGGAAAATCACTTCAGAGAACCCTTGATTGCCGTAAAACATCGTGACATGGCTCTTCGGTTCTTCTCTTAGAATAGACTTTGCAATGGAAAATATTGGAGTGACACCACTACCTGCTGCAAAGAGTACATAGGATTTTTCGTTCGCTACGTTTGTTTCCAATTTGAAGTTTCCCATTGGATTCATGACATCTAAAAAGTCTCCTTCTTTCAATTCGTGCAGTGCGAACGTCGAAAAAACACCATTTTCTACTTGTTTAATCGCAACACGCCATTCCTGATCGGAGGGAGCTGAGCAAAGGGAGTAAGAACGACGAACGTCTTCTCCTTGAATGGTACTTCTTAGGGTGAGGTATTGTCCGGATTGATACTGGTAATCCGCTTGTAATTCTTTGGGCAAATCAAAGCTAATGGAAACACAACTTTTGGTCTCTTTGCGTATGTTTTTGATCTGAAGAGAATGAAATTTTGGCGTCATTCAAGTTGAAATTTAAATTGAAGTCAAATTTACACAATACTTGAGTATTTTGTCTGATTTTAGGAACAATGTTCTGCGATATTTGTTTAAAGTAAATATTGATATTTTGTATATTTGTCAAAAGCAGTAGGAACATGAAAACAATGGATTTACAAGAATTAGAAAAGCGCTTTCAGGAAAAGATTGATAAAGAAATTAAAATCGAACCAAACGACTGGATGCCAGATGAATACCGTAAAACGTTGATTCGTCAGATTTCGCAACATGCGCATTCTGAAATTGTCGGAATGCTTCCAGAGGGCAATTGGATCACAAGAGCTCCAAACTTACGTCGTAAAGCGGTGTTGTTAGCTAAAGTACAAGATGAGGCCGGACACGGACTTTATTTATATAGTTCTGTAGAGACATTAGGCGCAGACCGAGAAGCAACAATTGATGATTTGCATTCTGGTAAAGCGAAGTATTCTTCTATCTTTAATTATCCTGCTGTTACTTGGGCGGACATAGGTACTATCGGTTGGTTGGTTGATGGCGCTGCCATTATGAATCAAGTGGCTTTGTGTCGTTGTTCCTATGGTCCTTACGCAAGAGGAATGGTGAAAATATGTAAAGAAGAATCTTTCCACCAACGACAAGGATTTGAGAGTTTAGTGACACTTTGTAATGGTACGCCGACACAAAAAGCCATGGCGCAAGATGCGATGAATCGTTTCTGGTGGCCGGCTTTAATGATGTTCGGACCTAGTGATGATGAATCTCCGAATTCGGCTCAATCGATGAAATGGAAAATTAAGCGATTCACAAACGATGAACTTCGTCAAAGTTTTGTTGATGCAACTGTTCCACAAGCAGAAATCTTAGGATTAACTATTCCAGACCCAAATTTAAAGTGGAACGAAGAAACAGGTCATTATGATTTTAGTCCAATTAATTGGGATGAATTCTGGCAAGTGGTGAACGGAAATGGACCTTGCAATAAGGAACGAATTGATGCACGTAAGAAAGCGAAAGAAGAAGGAATGTGGGTGCGTGAAGCAGCAATGGCTTACGCAGAAAAACGCGCATTGAAAAAAACAGCATAACCATACTATTTTTAGAAACTATGTCAAACAGAGAATGGCCTCTTTGGGAGGTTTTTATCCGAAGCAAACAAGGATTAAATCACAAACATGTCGGTAGCCTACGCGCACCTGATGCGACGTTAGCATTAGCAAACGCAAGAGACGTATATACGCGCAGATCTGAAGGAATCAGTATCTGGGTGGTTGAGTCGAATTATGTTCACGCTTCCGATCCATCCGATGCCGATTCATTGTTTGAGCCTTCTGACACAAAAGTGTATCGTCACCCTACGTTTTACGAAGTGCCAGACGGCATAAAACACATGTAAGATGAAGAATGAAGCTTTGTATAATTACGTTCTTCGTTTGGGAGATGATAGTTTAATTTTAGGTCAGCGCTTAGGCGAGTGGTGTGGACACGGTCCAATTTTGGAAGAGGACATCGCCATGACAAATATTTCACTGGACTTAATCGGGCAAGCAATGAGTTTGTTGGATTACGCAGGGGAATTGGAAGGACAAGGAAAAGACCACGATGCCTTGGCCTTTTTACGTTTTGAAAACGAATATCGAAATGCACTTTTATTGGAGCAACCGAATGGTGATTTTGCCAATACCATGATGCGTCAATTTTTATTCGATTCGTTTAGAAAGCCCTTGTATGAAAAGTTACTGGAATCTTCCGATAAACAAATTGCCGCAATTGCTGAAAAATCATTGAAGGAAACAAGGTATCATTTGAAACATACTTCCGAATGGATTATCCGCCTTGGTGATGGGACAGATGAATCTCATCAACGTGCACAAACTGCATTGGACCATCTTTGGAGATATACGGATGAATTATTCATGGAGACGGAGGAAGATAAAGCCTTGGTTATTGCAGGTATTGCTCCATCTATGAATGAGATAAAAATACATTGGAAGCAAACAGTAGAAGCGATTTTGGCGGAAGCTACACTTCAAATCCCTACAAATAATTGGCAGTTTGAGGGTGGAAGGAAAGGAATTCACTCCGAACATTTAGGCTTCTTGCTAGCGGACTTGCAATACATGCAACGAGCATATCCAAATATGAAATGGTAACGAAAGAATCCATTCTTTCCTTGTTGGAAGAAGTCTGCGACCCAGAAATCCCTGTTTTATCGCTTGCGGATCTCGGTGTTTTACGCGGAGTAGACTACCTGAATGGTCAATGGCACATTACCATCACACCAACGTATAGCGGTTGTCCGGCTATGAAAACCATGGAGGACGATATCCTCCTAAAGTTAAAAGAGCACGGTATTGAAGCGAAAGTTGATTTGGTACTTTCTCCCGCATGGACAACAGACTGGCTTTCGGAGTCAGGTCGTGAAAAATTAAAGGAATTTGGCATCGCGCCTCCAGAAAATGAAGTAGATAAAAGCGTGCTATTTGCCGCTCCAACTGTTGTTCCTTGTCCTAAATGTGGATCTCGTGAAACAAAAATGGTCAGTCAATTTGGGAGCACTGCCTGCAAAGCGCATTACCAATGTCTCTCATGCTTAGAGCCTTACGATTACTTTAAATGCTTGAAATAATTCAAGCATTTTTTTTATTTTACTACTATGTATTGCATAATACAAAGTAAAACATATATCTTTGTATAAAATATTTCCAAATGAACGTTGAAAATACACAGTCACAGATGCGCAAAGGAATACTCGAGTATTGCATATTGAGCATTTTGGACAAAAAGGAGGCGTATCCTTCCGAAATCTTGGAAAGACTGGACTTGGCTCAATTGAAAGTGGTGGAGGGAACGATTTATCCCTTATTGACACGCTTGAAAAATATGCAATTGTTGGAATACCGCTGGGCGGAGTCAACTTCAGGTCCGCCAAGAAAATATTACACGATTACAGAAGAAGGAAAAGCATTTTTAAGCGAATTAGAACGCACTTGGACCGAACTGCAGCAAGCGGTAAGTCACATTACAACTTTATAAAACACAGATTATGAACAAAACAGTTTCCATTCATTTACAAGGAGTTCCTTTTATTTTCGAGGAACAAGCGTATGATCGTTTGAATTCCTATTTGCAGCAGTTAAAGCAAGTCCTTCAAAAAGAAGAGGGAAGCGAAGACATTCTGCAGGACATCGAATTACGGATGGTTGAGTTAATTCAGCAGCAGTTGACACCATTTAAACAAGTGGTTGAATTAGCCGTGATTGAACAAATCATGGAGAAGTTGGGACAGCCGGAGGATTTTTCTGATGAAACCGCGGCGGCGAGCGAAACAACGTCCACAGTTCCCGATTATTCAATTGAAAAACGCCTATTCAGAGATGGAGATAGAGCAATGATTGGCGGGGTTTGCGCTGGTGTTGCGGCCTACTTCAATGTGGATGTTGTCATTATTCGTGCGATTTACATATTTACCTTTTTAACTTTTGGCATCGGATTCCTACTTTACATTGTTCTTTGGGCCATCATTCCAATTGCGAAAACGAGTAGTGATAAATTACGCATGAAGGGTCAGCATGTGAACATTGAAAACATGAAATCGGAATTAGGGGATGCGGCCAATCGCATTAAAAAAGGAGCAAAGGAATTCAAAGTAAATTCAGGCATTCAAACGACAGTAGGCGGTGTGTTACGGATTATTTCCGTGATCATTGGGGTTTGGGCTTTGCTATTCGGAACAGGTGTATTTGTCTTCGCCGTTATTTTCTTCTTTGTCAATCCGGATATCATTCCTGCTCAATTGAACGGACGATTTATGTCTTTCCAAGATTTCGGCGGATTGCTATTTGAATCAACTACTCATGAGTTCTATTCTCATCTGGGAATTGCATTGATTTCCATCGCAGTTGTCGCACAATGTTATTTGTTTGGAATTCGACTCATCACGCAATTTAAAGCCAGCTATTTAAAAGTGTTAACAGCGATCTTTGGTGTGACCCTAGTTGTTGGAATTGTGTTGGTGAGTATTGGGGGAGTTCAAATTGGACGTTCGATGGCCATTTACGGTGAAGTGGAAAAAGAAATTGCCACAATTCCAGGTCTTGAATTGACTATTGAAAAGAAATCCATTGAAAGTCAAATGATAAATGGATTCAAAGTGAAAAGCAATGGAGATGAGGGAATCATTACCATTAAAAATGGACGTGTGTACCTTCGTGGAATTGAGTTGGTGTATTCACAGTCGAGTGACTCATTGTTCCACCTCAAACAAGTAAATGATGCACAAGGTCGCACACATGAGTCCGCACTGAAAAAGGCGAGAAACATTCGTTGCAATTATCAAGTCAATTCGAACAAGTTAATTTTAGAAACGATGTATTCTTTTCCAACAAAGGATAAATTCCGTGATCAAAATGTGAAGTTTATGATTGCTGTGCCAATGGGCGGAAAGATCTTCTACGAGAAACAACAGGTCTATCCAAATATGATAGAAGAAAGCGATTCTCCGAACGAAACGTACCAACATGGATACATTTCAAGTGATGGTGAATATTCTAAATGGTAATTATAATTTGATTTTTGAAATCATACTGCCGGCATCAAGCCAGTAGATTAACTTGAAGGACAAACTGTTTACTGGTCCATTTGCTAAGGTATTTTGCAGATTGGACCAGTACATGGATTGAACATCTTTGTCCGCACTAAAAATGGAGTTTTTCCAAACAATATTGAATTCACTGTTCGGTTGAAAAACCCAACGGTATTGACAATCAATCGTAAAGGCGTTGTAATTGATGTTATATGCTGATTCTCCGTTATTATTTAATCCTTGATAAGTTGGAATGACATCGATTAATCCTTGCTCGCTTAAGGCGCCAAAATAATGATAGTTGATCGCAGAGCGGTAATGTCTTAAACGAAAGGTAATTCCCATGCGATTCGTAAGAATATAATCTAATGAAACGGATTGAGTGGTATTAATTCGATCACGGTTTCCAAAGATAATTCCCGATGGTAAGTTTACAGGTTCATCAAATGGAACAGCATATCCTTCGCTGTTTCGTTCAAAATCTTGACTCCAATTATAACTGAAAGCAATGAAGTCGGTAAATCGAATGCGCGGACTAAAATAATAACCATATTCTTTCCAATTGCCGCGTTGTACGATAATGTAATTCGTTCCAGCGTCCAACGCAATTCGCTTTTGATAGTTGGTTGATATCCAATAGTTAAAACTGTAGTTCTTCGGTCGAACAAAGAAACTTCCCCAAACCCTTGGTTCAAAGTAATCGTAATTGTTCGTAAGCGTATTATTATTGCCAAATCCAGTTGCGTTGAAGGACTTAGAAACGATAACAAAACCTAGGTTCGAATAGGTTCCCACATAATTATTTGGCTCGTAAAGGCGCATGGTGGAAATGGACGCGCTCAAAATAACCTTTGTCAACTGTTTCCATTTTGGCTTGAAATTTCTAAAACCACCTGAAACTTCAGCAATTCGTTTGTTATTGTTATAATTAAATCCAAGGTCATTTGGGTCAAATTTATCTGACTCTTCTAGGTATCCAATACCATAAACCCATGTTCCTCGTTGCTTGCCGAAATTCAAATTGTAGTTATACCCAATCGATGAATTGGCACTTTTTTGAACGGACATCGTTGTTTTACCGTTGAAATTGAATTTATTGTTTTTCGTGTTTGCATTGAAATTTAATCCACTCACATTGGCATCATAAAACTCACCTGACCGCAAAACACTTGTGTTGGTGAAGGTAACAGAACTATTGTTTTTTAAGTTCTGATCAAGAACAAAGACATTGTAATTAGTTAGGGGTGAAATCATGACTTCACGTTCGAGGCCACTGTCGTAATTTACAGCTGTTCCATATTGCGCGGCATTTACGGCGTTAAAAACGCCAATACCGAGTCCATTACTCATGCGACCTGAAAGTTTTGTTGCGTTGTACAATTTAGATCCTGCAGGAACATTTTTTAAATACTCATCTGGACCTAACATCGTTGTGACCACTTTGTAAGGTGCTTGAATTCCAATTCTACGGCTGTAAAACAATCCGGCTTTGTTGAATAACTCTGTACCTTCGGTGAAAAACTGACGATTTTCATTGAATTGCACTTCAAACGGACTCAAATTCAAGACTTGTTGATCGAATACAACTTGACCAAAGTCAGGAACAAGGGTTACATCTAAGGTAAACGCTTCATTCACTCCGTATTTGATGTCCATACCACCGTTGAGCGATCGTGTCCAACCGAACGTACCATCGCCTTTTGGAATGCGATCTAAATAAGAGGAGACATAAGGCATCAGTGCCAATCGAAGCGGAGGTTTAATTCCTTGAATTCCGACTACTTCGCCGTTTTCAATCAGAAAGTTTTCTAAGTCTGGGTTTACTTTTACCCAAGTAGAATTTTCTCTATACCTCGATATTTCTCGAGAGAAGTTAATTCCCCAACGTTGAATTTCAGTATTTGGAAATCGAATAGCACTATACGGAATGCGCATTTCGAGTGTCCAGCCTTGTTCTGTAAGGGCTGTAGCACTTGACCAGGCAAGGTTTAATTCACCAATGTAATTACTACCTTGGATTTTCGCGTCAATTTGAACCCCGCGACTTGTAATACCAAAATAGAATCCATTTTGATCATCGTTGTACGTATCAAGGTAAACGCTAAAGATATCCAAGTTGGGATTGTAGTCATCTCGGATGGATAAAACTTTTGAAACGGAATCAGGGTCATCAAAACAAATGGCACTAATGTAAACGGCGTTATCATCGTATAGCATTCTCACTTCCGTTCGTTTTCTAGGTTCGTTTCCAGGATAGGGCTGAAGCTGAGTGAAGGAATGTGCTTCTGGGGCAGTTTTCCATTCTTTTTCGGAAAGTTTGCCGTCAATGACGAGGTCGGCATCGATTCGTTTTGCCGAAATTCCAGCAGTAGGTTCTGTTGAACTCTGATTGAATGCCAGTCCGCACTGAACTAAAAAGAATAGGAGAAGAAATTGTTTCATTCGCTGCAAAAGTACGGCATTTTTTTATTCCCCCATACGCGCAACAACATGCAAACACTCTTCATGGCGTTCAAATGTCGCCCAAATTTTACAGTCCTGTTTAAAACGGTATAATATGGATGCGCTTAATTGCTGGAGGTATTTCGTTTCACAAGCTGAAAGCTGACGGTCACTGGCAAATCGGGAAAATGAAAAGTCAAAACTATTGCCATTTAAATGTGGGCTTTTTCGCACAGCAGTTCGGTTGTGTCGCACCAATTTTGATACCGTGTAGTGTGTGCGTGTCATGGATGTCACCAATAACTTTGTTCCTGCTAATGGAGTGTTAACTAATGAATCTTGAAATGCTGATCCAATTTCTAAAAGAATTTTTTCAGCATAGGGCGTTAATGCAGCGTAAGAATAATAAAAGGTATCTAAAACAAACCCGTCGTTTCCTTGGATTAGTTTTAATTTGCCTGCGCGTATCATTCGTTGAATGCCTTTTTTGTCTTTGGATGGTTTAACTCCTTGTTTCACTGAGCGATCCATGTATTCGCAAAGTCGATTGTTCAATTTAAGCGAAAGATCCTCACCCTCAAATTTCGCGCAATCGAAAATAGGAACGGTTTCTTCGTTTGAAAAGCGGTTCATGCGTCCTGAATCCTCCGGATTCAATAAGCCGAATCCAACCAAGGCAAAACTGAGCGTTAAAAGACAAAAAGAAAATAATTTCATGTAACTACAAAATTAAAATAATCTTCAAGCTGAGAATGAAAATGCTTCCTTAACTTTGTCCCGTGAGTGTATTTGATAATTTAAGGGCTCAATTAGAGCAACTCGATTGGCCCAACGTGTACTTGTTTAAGTTTATTGTCCCGAACGATAATGAACGCATGGCTTTGGTCAGCGCTTTGTTCGATGAAAATGCGGACATCGCCTTTCATCAGTCTGGCAAAGGCAACTATGTAAGTGTTAGTGTGAAAGAAGTCATGCTTTCGGTAGATTCCATCATCGAAATCTACGAAAAAGCGGCTCAAATTAAAGGTGTAATTTCGTTATAATGGAAATGATAATAGAGTTTTTAGTTGCAACACTGATTATTTTAGTGGCAATTATCGCTTACCGATTTTTACTGAGGTATTTATCGAAAGGCAATGTGGATCAGGCACAGTTTTGTGAGTTGTATTCACTTGATCACGATCCGGCGTCTGGAGAGGTAAGTTTTTACTTTGTTTGTCCAAACACGACCCATGTCGCTTTTTATATCTGGAAAGCCGATCAGGTTGTTTTGGAATTAACCAATAAAGAGTATGAAAAAGGCGGACATTTACTCAAATTCCAAACGTCCGAACTGCCAAATGACACCTATTATTTCGGCATTGAAACAAGCAAACAAAAATCTCAAAAAAGATTCACCATCCAGAATTAAGATTCGCTTTTTGGCTTCTTCACTTTGATGCGTGTTCGGTGACGTGAAATTTTGTATTTCGACTTGTCAAAATCACTTTTGTAACCATCTGTTTTCGGAATTCGATAGGTAAGTCCTATGCTATACTGCATGTAATCGGAACTTTTGAAAAAATCTGTTAAGCCCAATTTCATGGTCGCTTGAACTTGCAAACCAAGCTTACTACTCATCCAAAAGGTACTTCCAAGGGTGAAATTAGCTGTTGGCGAAAGCGATTTTGCTGTATTGCGATTGTCTGATGTTCTCAAAGTCACCCCAACTCCAGCACCAATATATGGATCCACGATTCCTCGACCAAGTTGTTTATAAAACGAGTATTTCAGAGCAAAATCCGTAGAAATCATACTTCCAGTAATTCCTAAAGAATCGTTTACAAGCTTACTCGGATCGTATTTTTGAAATCCGATGGCTCCATCAGCACTCCATCCATTATAGATGTACTTGTCGACAAAGATGCGCGTTGGATAAGGTGCACTGTGAAAATCAGATGCAGAAAATGGATTTAGTTCATACCCATCATCATCGGTCAACAACCAAGATGCACCAAATTGCCAAGCATAATTGTCTTGATTCGTGATTTTCTTTGTCGGTTGCGCAATGCTATTTCCGAAAAAACAAAGAAAGAGGAGGAAGGAGATGGTGCTAATTTTCATTTTTTATTGTTGCTAAAACAAAAGTAGTTAAAATTTGAAGCGAAAAACTTTTCTTGAAATCCTTCAATTGACAAGCAATTGTGTATTTCTCATTCAAGTAGAATGCCTAATTTTGAAAGAGAAATGGCAAAGCTCAAAAAATACGATTTAGTCCTAGAGGATGAAACAAGCTTAGAAGTCTATGGAGTTTCATGTGCTTTTGCTGATTACCGCTTGGCTTGGGAGTTAAATCAATGTTTAGATGTGAACCTAACTAAGTCGAACGAGGCCTTTGAACTTCGTCCGAACAAAGCGAAAGAACTCGTATCGTTTCGTCATTTCTCCTTCTTTGATGAAGAGTGCTTAACTCGTTATTATTTGATAAAAAATAAACAAGAACAGGGTGTTTTTCATCCAGAAAGACCCATGATTGATTATTTTCTTGTTTTACGCGAGAATTACACCTTTGAAAAAGAAGTCCTTATGTTGAAATTAAGAAAAATAAATGGAATCGTTGCGGTGTTTGATTTTCCTACCGAAGAATTCGAAATGATTGCATATTTAACAAGTTAAGATGAAAAAAACAAAAATAGTCGCTACGATGGGACCTTCTTCTTTGAAAAGAGAAGTGTTGAAAAATATGATGTTGGAAGGACTAAACGTCTGCCGCTTGAATTTCTCTCATGGCTCCTTTGATGACCATGCAGGAGCCGTTGAATTAATACGCTCGTTGAATGAAGAACTTGGCTTAAATGTGGCTATTCTTGCTGACTTACAGGGGCCGAAAATTCGCACCAATGAGATGGAAAACAATGGCGTTCCTTTGGAGAATGGAAAGGAAATCCTCCTTGTTGTAGATAAGGTAGTTGGAAATTCAGAACGTTTTTCCATCAACTATACCTTGTTGCCTCGCGAAGTTAAAAAAGGCGAGCGCATTCTTTTGGATGATGGTAAAATTGTTTTAGAAGTTCTTGAAACAGATGGTCATTCCACCATTCGTTGTGAAATTATTCAGGGTGGAATTCTTTGTTCTAAAAAAGGAGTGAATTTCCCAAACACGAAAATTTCCATGCCTTCTTTAACAGAAAAGGATATTGCCGATTTAGAATTTGCCTTAGACTTGAATGTAGATTGGATTGGTCTATCGTTCGTTCGTACACATACCGATATTATTGATTTGAAGGCTCGGATTGCGGCTAAAAATCATCATGCTAAAGTCATTGCGAAAATTGAAAAACCCGAAGCATTAGAAAACATCGATCGCATCATTGAAGAAAGTGATGGATTAATGGTCGCTCGTGGGGATTTAGGAGTCGAAGTTCCTTACCAAACGGTTCCTTCTATTCAGAAAATGTTGATTTCTAAGTGTATTTCTTTTGCGAAACCAGTAATTGTAGCGACGCAAATGATGGAGTCTATGATGTCTAATTTGACTCCGAGTCGTGCTGAAGTAAATGACGTAGCAAATGCCGTTCTCGATGGTGCTGATGCGGTGATGTTATCTGGTGAAACTTCCGTGGGAATTTATCCCGTACAGGTGATTCAAACCATGGCAAACATCATCAAGGAGATGGAGAAACACAGCGCGATGTACAACAAAGAGGAATTACCGGTTAAAAACAGCGAACGCTTTATTTCCGATTCGATTTGTTTCAATGCCTGTCGTTTGTCCCAACGTGTAGAAGCCGATGCCATTATTACGATGTCGTTTTCTGGATACACTGCCTATAAAATTGCTTCGCAGCGTCCAAACAGTCAGATTTATGTATTCACAAGCAACCGAAGTATTTTGACTCAGTTGAACTTATTATGGGGAGTAAGGGCGTTCTACTATGACAAACTGATTTCCACTGATCATACGATTGCAGATATTAAATACTTTATGAAGTCAGAAGGACACCTGAACTTAGGAGACTTGGTCATTAATATTGCTTCCATTCCATTAGAAGACCTCGGCGCATCGAACATGTTGAAATTAAGTTACGTCGATTAACTTTCTGCCTAGTCATCTCAAAAAAAATGCTTAACTTAAAGTAAAGAACAAGTGAGATGGAAAAAAAATGGGTGTTTCAACCAGAAGTTGATGAGGTAAAAGTTCAATTTTTAGCAGATAAATTAAAAGTTGAACCGTTTGTAGGTAGGCTGTTGGTCCAACGTGGACTTGAGACAGAGGCTGAAGCACGTGCGTTTTTTCGTCCCAGTTTAGATGATTTGCATGATCCTTTTCTATTGAAGGATATGGATCGTGCGGTGAATCGAATCAATGATGCCATCAAAAAGCAGGAGGGAATTCTCCTTTTTGGTGATTATGATGTGGACGGAACAACAGCCGTTGCCCTCATGTATGAGCAGTTAAGAAGATTTCATCCAAATTTACACTATTACATTCCTGATCGATACAAGGAAGGATATGGATTGAGCCAACAAGGAATTGATTACGCACAATCTGTGAACTGTTCCTTAATCATTACACTTGATTGCGGCATTAAGTCGAATCAGTTAGTGGAAGACGCAAAGAAACAAGGCATTGATTTCATCATCTGTGACCACCATCAACCAGGTTCAGCATTACCCGACGGAATCGTACTAGATCCAAAACGAACCGATTGCCCATATCCATTTAAAGAACTTTCAGGTTGCGGTGTTGGATTTAAACTGATGCAGGCCTTGTATATTGATCACGGCTTATCGCTGAATGATCTTTTCGAAAGCCTCGACTTACTTGCCCTAAGCATCGGCGCTGACATTGTCGATGTAACGGGTGAAAACCGTATTCTTTGCCACCACGG
>JBEDJV010000012.1:0-16578 GCA_041172545.1 Bacteroidota bacterium
AGTTGAGAAACAGATTGAAGGATGCCGTGATTTTTGACGGAAGAAATTTATACGAAACAGACGAAATGAACGAAAAAGGATTCTACTATTCGAGCATCGGTCGTCAGTTAATTGATAAACAATAATATGAAACGCGTACTCATCACCGGAGCAGCCGGATTTTTAGGGTCACATTTGTGTGATCGGTTCATCAAGGATGGCTACCACGTCATTGCGATGGACAATTTGATCACAGGACGCTTGAAAAACATCGAGCACTTGTTTCCCTTTGAACAGTTCGAGTTTTACAACCACGACGTTTCGAAATTCATCCACATTCCGGGAGAATTGGATTACATCCTGCACTTCGCTTCACCCGCGAGTCCAATTGACTACCTGAAGATTCCCATTCAAACCTTGAAAGTAGGTTCCTTGGGTATCCACAATTGCCTTGGATTAGCGAAAGCGAAAGGAGCTCGATTGATCATCGCTTCCACATCGGAAGTATATGGCGATCCAACCGTGCATCCACAAACAGAAGATTACTGGGGAAATGTGAATCCCGTGGGTCCACGTGGCGTGTACGACGAAGCAAAACGCTTCCAAGAGGCGATCACGATGGCGTACCACAATTTCCACGGCGTAGAAACACGCATCGTGCGCATCTTTAATACGTATGGTCCACGCATGCGCCTGAACGACGGACGCGTTCTACCAGCGTTTATCGGACAAGCCCTACGCGGACAAGATTTGACCATCTTTGGTGATGGATCTCAAACGCGTTCATTCTGCTACGTCGATGATTTAGTGGAAGGTATCGTTCGTTTGTTGATGAGCGACTATCCGTATCCAGTAAACGTTGGGAATCCATCGGAAATTACGATTGCACAATTCGCCGAGGAAATCATCGCCTTGACGGGAACGACGCAAAAGGTCATCTACCAAGACTTACCTGTCGACGATCCGAAACAGCGTCAACCCGATATTACCAAAGCACGCGAAATCCTTGGTTGGGAGCCAAAAATCGACCGCAGCGAAGGATTAAAACGCACGTATGCCTATTTCCAAAGTTTGTCTCAAGAGGAACTGATGGAAACGGACCATTATAATTTTGATAAATACATTACGAAGTAAATGAAGTATTTCGCACACGAAACGGCGGTTATTGATGAAGGATGTCAGATTGGTGAAGGAACCAAGATCTGGCATTTTTCGCATATTATGCCGAACTGTATCCTTGGGGCTTCTTGCAACATCGGACAAAACGTCGTGATCTCTCCGGAGGTCGTTTTGGGGAACAATGTGAAGGTCCAAAACAACGTTTCCATCTACACAGGTGTCATCTGCGAGGATGATGTGTTCTTGGGACCTTCCATGGTCTTCACGAACGTGATGAATCCACGCAGCGCCGTGAATCGCCGCGACAGTTACCTGAAAACGATCGTCAAACAAGGAGCCAGCATTGGCGCCAATGCCACCATCGTTTGTGGACACGACATCGGACGCTACGCCTTCATCGGCGCAGGAGCCGTAGTCACGAAACACGTTCCAGATTACGCGTTAGTCGTGGGAAATCCCGCACGCCAAATCGGTTGGATGTCCGAATACGGCCACCGATTGAATTTTGATGAAAAGGGAATGGCCGAATGCCCAGAGAGTGGAGATAAATATACCTTGAGCGAGAACATTGTAAAGCGAGAAACAAAAAGAGAGTGAGAAACAGAGCGAAGAGCGAAGTTCGGCACTGAGCACTAGGCACTAAGCACTCGTTCACCAACAACAATAAACTATGAACAAAGTAAAATTTGCCGTCATCGGCGCTGGACACATCGGAAAACGTCATGCGGAAATGATCCGTCGTGATGCCGAAGGAGAATTGGTTGCGTTGGTCGATCCACGTGGAAAAGAAGCGTGCCAAGCCTTGGAGTTCGATGTTCCGTTTTTTGCCACGATCGACGAACTATTCGCCAGCGGATTGGAATTCGACGTGGTGAACGTTTGTACACCAAATGGTCTCCATGCCGAGCAAGCCTTGATGGCCTTGGAGCATAAAAAGCACGTGGTCTGTGAAAAGCCCATGGGTTTATCCAAGGAAAGCTGTGAGCGCATCATTTACAAATCGTTGCAGGTGTCCAAGCAAGTATTTTGCGTGATGCAAAACCGCTATTCGCCGCCATCCGTGTGGATCAAAGATTTGATTGACCGAAAAGTCCTTGGGGATATTTACATGGTGCAATTGAACTGTTATTGGAACCGCGATGAGCGCTATTACAAAGCAGGTGGATGGAAGGGCTCACAGGATTTGGACGGTGGAACCTTGTTCACTCAGTTCAGTCACTTCATCGACATCATGTACTGGTTATTCGGAGACATCGACAACATCCAAGGGAAGTTTGCGGATTTCAACCACAAAGACTACACAGATTTCGAAGATTCAGGCTTCGTAAGTTTTGACTTCCTCAACGGTGGAATGGGTTCCTTGAACTATTCGACATCCGTTGCGAATCAAAATTTGGAGTCCTCCATGACGATCATCGGAAAAAATGGATCCGTGAAAATCGGTGGACAATACATGAACGAAGTGGAAGTGTGCAACATCACCGATTACGAAATGCCAGAGTTAGCACCGACCAATCCAGGAAACGACTATGGTCCATACAAAGGATCCGCAGCGAATCACAATTACATGATTTCGAACGTCATCGATTCCCTAAACGGTCGCACCTCCCCTACCACAAACGCCTTGGAAGGAATGAAAGTCGTAGAAATAATTGAACGAATTTACAAGGTTAGAGACGAACAAATGAATTGAGAGCGAGAAAGAGAGCGAAGAGCGGAGTACAACACTGAGCACTGTTCACTGAGCACTAGTTACTAGTTACTAATAACGAATTTACTAAAGTATGATTTACACTAATTTAATAAACAAAGAAGCAAAACTCGCATTAGTCGGACTCGGCTATGTCGGATTACCGATTGCCTTGGAATTCGCGAAGCGTGTGAAGGTGGTTGGATTTGACATCAATCAAGCACGTGTAGACATGATGCGTCGTGGAGAAGATCCAAGTCGTGAATTGGAAGCTTCAGATTTCGAAAACCGTGACATTACCTATACGGCGGATATCAATGAGTTGAAGGACGTGAATTTCTTTATTGTAGCCGTTCCCACTCCGATTGATGAAACAAACCTTCCGGACTTAAAACCCTTGCAGGGCGCGAGTCGTACGGTGGGAAAAGTCTTGAAAAAAGGCGATTATGTGGTATTTGAGTCCACGGTGTATCCAGGATGTACCGAGGAGGACTGCATTCCGATTTTGGAAGCAGAATCCGGATTGAAATTCCCTGAGGACTTCAAAGTAGGATATTCACCGGAGCGCATCAATCCGGGGGACAAAGAACATACCTTACAAAATGTAATTAAAATCGTGTCCGGTTGCGACGAAGAATCGTTGGATGAGATTGCAAAGACATACGAATTAGTGGTTGCAGCAGGTGTGCACCGTGCGACGAGCATCAAAGTGGCAGAAGCGGCGAAAATCGTCGAGAACACACAGCGCGACGTCAACATTTCATTGGTGAACGAGCTTTCGATCATCTTCAACAAGATGGGCATTAATACCTTTGATGTCCTCGAAGCCGCTGGAACAAAATGGAATTTCTTGAAATTTTACCCAGGATTGGTAGGCGGACACTGCATCGGTGTGGATCCGTATTATTTGGTTCACAAAGCCATGCAATTGGGTTACCATTCGAAGGTGATCAACTCCGGTCGCTACGTGAACGATTCCATGGGCTTCTACATCGGTAAACAAACCGCGAAGAAAATCATTGCACAAGGAAAAATGATCCAAGAAGCACATGTCTTGGTGATGGGAGCGACTTTCAAAGAAAACGTCAGCGACATCCGAAATTCGAAGGTAATTGACGTCGTAAACGAATTGAAATCCTTCCAAATCAACGTCGATGTCATTGATCCACACGCAGATTCCTCCGAAATGGAACACGAATATGGTGTGTCATTGGCAACAGACATCCGCAAGGACTACGATGCAATCATTTTGGCTGTCAATCACCGTGAATATTGTCAATTCGATGAAAATTATTTCAAAGGAATGATGAAAGATGGCAAAGGCGTATTCGTTGACGTGAAAGGAATTTACCGCGGAAAAATAAACGATTTAACGTATTGGTCCCTGTAGTAGCCACAGGGCATGCCCTGTGGGATTACGGACATGCCGCATGGTACAATTGAAATGAACATTACACATGAAAAAAACAATCATCATCACCGGCGGAGCCGGATTCATCGGATCACATGTTGTTCGTCGTTTTTTGACGAATTACCCCGATTACCTCATCGTGAATGTCGACAAACTGACTTACGCTGGGAATTTGGAGAACCTCATCGATGTGGCGAATCATCCGAATTACCGTTTTGAACGCATGGACATCGTTGACACCTCCGCAGTGCGTGCACTTTTTCAAAAGTACGCCGTGACGGATGTCATTCACTTGGCAGCAGAATCCCATGTCGATCGTTCGATTGAAGGTCCAATGGATTTCGTGATGACGAATGTCGTAGGAACCGTGAATTTACTGCAAGCAGCGAAAGATGCATGGCAGGGAACAGAAGGACACGTTTTCCATCATGTTTCCACCGACGAAGTATACGGAAGTTTGGGAGACGAAGGCTTGTTTACGGAACACACGTCTTACGATCCACGTAGTCCATATTCCGCTTCGAAAGCATCTTCCGATCACTTCGTGATGGCCTTTTACCACACCTACGGACTTCCGATTAAGATGTCCAATTGTTCGAATAACTACGGAAGTCACCACTTTCCAGAAAAGTTGATTCCCTTGATGATTCATAACATTCAGCACAAAAAAGCGTTGCCTGTTTACGGCAAAGGAGACAACATCCGCGATTGGTTGTGGGTGGAAGACCACGCAAGTGCCATCGATGCCATTTTCCACACGGGAAGAATCGGTGAATCGTACAATGTGGGTGGACTTAACGAGTGGACGAACATCGAACTGGTGCGCTTTTTATGCCAACTGATGGACCAAAAACTTGGACGTGGACAAGGAGAATCCGAACAACTCATCACCTACGTCACCGACCGCGCTGGACACGACAAACGTTATGCGATCGATGCCTCCAAACTCGAAGAAGAACTCGGCTGGACACCATCCATCACCTTCGAAGAAGGACTTTCCAAAACTGTTGATTGGTATTTAGAAAACCAAGAATGGGTGGAGAAAGTAACCAGCGGTGCTTATCAGGATTACTATGCGACGATGTACGATAAACGATAATGGGCTCAGGGGAATGTGCTAAGGGTTTGTGCGCTGACGCTTGATGTAAATAGTAGTAAATGACCCACGATTCCAACACTGTTAACTGAGCACTGACACACTGTTCACTGATACACTAGCCACCAACAACTATAAACAATGAACTTCATAACGAATCTATTCCGTTCCTCATCCAAAAGCACCTTTGATTTAAGTCAACTGGGTGTCGACATGCACAGTCATTTGATTCCCGGGATTGATGATGGTTCGCCGACCATGGATCATACCATTGCGATGTTGGCGAAATTCGAGCAATTGGGCTTTCGCAAGGTGATCACGACTCCGCATATTTTGAACGATGTTCATCCGAATACACCGGAAACCATCCTCGGTGGATTGGCGGATGTCCGGGCAGAAATTCAGCGTTTAGGCATGTCCATTGAAATCGAAGCAGCGGCCGAATACTACTGCGATGAGACGTTTTTGCCTTTGATTGAGCAAAACAAGATCCTTTCATTTGGACAAAACCTTGTACTCATGGAATTCGGATTTTTGCGTCCTTCCCAATACGAAGCGCAAGCCTTATTCAATTTACAAGTCGCTGGATACGTTCCAGTTATTGCCCACTACGAACGTTATCCTTATTACTTCGGGGATTTCAAGAAAGTCGATGAACTGCGCGAGCGAAACATCCTCATACAAGTCAACTTAAATTCCCTCACCGGACATTATGGACCAGGAGTGAAGAAAATGGCCGAGCAATTAATTAAAAACAAGCAAGTCGATTTCCTCGGAACAGATTGTCACCGCATGGAACATTTGATGATGATTGAACAAAGCTTGGATTTATCCATCTACAAGCACATCGAGGCCTTGAACTTGAAAAATAACCGGCTGTGATCCTACATTTCTTGCGTCATGCAAAAACGAATCAGGTGAGTCCAACAGGCCGCGATTTCGACCGCGAACTGCTCCCACGTGGCTACGAACAACTTTCGGAATTGAGGTCCAAACTGGCACAAAGTCCGATCACTGTCACACGTGTTTTTTGTTCCTCGGCGAAACGCACGCGTCAAACATGGACCGAAATCGCGGATCTTTTTCCCAACGCAACCATTTCCTTCCACGACGAACTGTACCTCGCCTCTCAACAAACACTCTTGAACTTCCTCACACAACAGCAAAGCACCGAAACCATCCTACTCATCGGCCACAACGAAGGACTTTCCGACCTGGCCTCCTACCTAACCGGTTCCGACCTGCACCTCAAAACCTGCGGATACCTTCAACTTTCATTTCCTTTCGATCATTCGGGATTTTTCTCATCAAATACGGGGAACATCCTCAATTCTTTTCGCTCACTCTAAGAACTTGACTCCCCCGACCCTGAAGGGGTCAAACATCCCTACAAGATCCTGCAAAGGGTCTTCCCATGCTATCACTCCTTTAGCTCAACCCCCCGACCCTGAAGGGTCAAACATCCCTACAAGATCCTGCAAAGGGTCTTCCTATTCAATATATCTATCCTCAAACACAATATCATTCTCCCTCAAAAAACCAATAAATTCATCTCTTGAACTCTTTTTACGATGATGCACTTCCTGATTCGCAATATAATTGGCAACATAAGATATACTTTTATGACTCACGGTAAACGCCCCATATCCTTTTTGCCAACCATTAAAATCTGGAAATAATTTTTCATTCCTGATAAAATGGGAAGCGGCCAATTTAAAATCCTTCACAAAAGCGGAAAGAGATATTGTAGGATTTAACTCTACTAGGACATGAATATGATCTTCTACACCATTAATCTGATAAATAAAACATTTTTTGGCATTGATAAATCCAATGAGGTAATAAAACAACTTGTCTCTATTATTTTTGATCAAGGTTTTCCTTCGGGTTTTCGTACAAAAGACAAGGTGGTAACAAATTTGCGTGTATGTGGACATCTGTTTTTTTTTTGATTAACGCCGAGTTCATTCGTTTATTGTTGAACCGATGGAAATTCGACCCCTACAGGGTCGTGGATTATCGTACATCGTTTTTAGCTATGGAGATTTGACACCTTCAGGGTCGAATAATATCCTTAATCGAGGTGAAATGACTTCTACGACTATTACCGACTATCTGCGTTTATCGAAAATCGTCCGAAATTCGACCCCTTCAGGGTCGCATGATATCCTTAATCGAGTAAAATGATTTCTACGACTGTTACCGAGTTTGTGCGTTAATCTTCCGTTGATCCTCCCTCCGACCCTGAAGGGGTCAAACATCCATACAAGATCATGCAAAGGATCTTCCCATATTCAACTATTCCTTTAGCTCCACCCCCGACCCTGAAGGGGTCAAACATCCATACAAGATCATGCAAAGGATCTTCCCATATTCAACTATTCCTTTAGCTCCACCCCCGACCCTGAAGGGGTCGAACATCCATACAAAGGCCCTGCAAAGGGTCTTCCCCATGATCCAAAATTCCTAAAAAAGCTTTCCCCTGCAGGATTCATTATATTTGTACCATGCATCAAATACATGACTCCCTTTCCAATCGCTTCGGATCAACTCAAATCCAAACAATCCAGCGCAACAACGATTCATACTTCTTGATCACCTTGCCAGGATCGAAGGAGCTACGCATATTGATGACAACTGGATTATCTGATTTTCAAATGAAGGTCCATGAGAAGCATGTCGGAGAAGAATGGAAAGAATTGTATATCTTGATTCCCAGTTATTGGGATTTAGCGGATGAGGCGGATGTCAACATGAATTGGGTCTTCGACTGGTTGACGAAATTAAAAAACTACGTGATTTCGAACGACACGTGGCTCGGACACGGACATACCTTACCAACGGGAAAGGAGATGCATCCGATTTCCCCGACGATGAAACAAAATCATTTTATGTTATCAGATCCCATAGAACTGTCAGAGGAATTAGCTACCCTTGAAGTGGATGGGAAATCCATCGGGTTTTTAGCCTTAATTCCCATCTTTGCAGATGAGATGGACTACAAACAAGGAAAAGGAACAGCGAAATTGTTTGCGAAATTCGCCTTGCAAAACATTACAGAAAAACTCGATAATTACCGCTCAACGGTGCTGAAAACACGTTGGAATTTCTTTGCGAAATGAAAGAGAAAAGTACCCAAGCACACATCGCATTGCTGTTGGTCAATGTCCTGTATGGAGCGAGCCACGTACTAGCAAAAGGCGTTATGCCGGATTTTCTAAGTCCAACGGTCTTCATTCTCTTTCGTGCAGCGGGAGCAACCTTGCTATTTTGGATCGTACTCAGCTTGAGCAAACGCTCGAAAATCGAAGGAAAAGACTTCCTGCTGATGGCCGTTTGTGGACTGTTCGGCGTGGCGATCAATCAACTGTTCTTCTTTCATGGATTAAACCTTTCCTCGGCTTTTAACTCGGGAATCATCATGGCCTTAAATCCGATTATTGTCGTGATTTTATCCTTTTTTCTCTTGAAAGAACGACTCACGGCCTACAAACTGACGGGAATTACGCTTGGAGCTGCAGGTGCCGTACTACTCACCTTGAAAGCGTCTACCGGAATGGGTGATTCTCGCTTAGGTGACTTGTTCCTGTTCATCAATGCGCTGAGTTATGCGATTTACCTTGTACTTGCGAAACCATTAATGAAAAAATACAGTCCGATTCAAGTCATTACCTGGGTCTTTACCTTTGGACTACTGTTCGTACTCCTTTTTCCTCCAACATTGCAGGAATTGGCACAAACGGACTTCGGACGGATTTCGAATGTCATTTGGATGAAAATCATTTACGTCATCATCGGCGTGACGTTCCTCACCTACCTCTTGACCATTTTTGGACTCAAATACTTGAGCGCAACGATTTCCAGCGCCTACATTTACACGCAACCAGTGATGGTGATGCTGTTCACGTTTCTCTTCGCGTACATCGGTTGGTCGGACGATTACCGTCATACCATCAATGCGGAAAAAATTCTCTATATGTTCGTTATCTTTACGGGTGTATACCTTACCTCGAAATCAACTTCTAAACAATGAAACACCTCATTTTAGTCGCTTTCCTACTTGGACTTTCCAACGCATGGAGTCAAGGAAAAATCATCGATCACCAAGCCTACAAAGAATGGAAACGCTTGGAAAAACAACAGTTTAGTCAAAATGACGCATGGATTACCTACGAAATCAATCCACTGGTGGGCGATGGCTACTTGCATTGGTATCAAAGTGAAACGGGGAAACACGATTCCTTGAAACGCGCGAAGGATGCACAACTCGATCCGAACGGACAATTCATCGCATGGAAAGTCGTTCCGGGATTTGACACGCTGCGCAACTGTGAATTGAACAAAGTCGATAAGAAA
This sequence comes from Bacteroidota bacterium, assembly GCA_041172545.1. Lineage (GTDB taxonomy): Bacteria > Bacteroidota > Bacteroidia > Flavobacteriales_D > Crocinitomicaceae > UBA952. The sequence goes on from JBEDJV010000012.1 coordinate 9,652, forward strand.
AAATGGCCGAAGGATAGTTTGTACATCTATTTGACAGCAAACGATTCCCTGATTAAAATCCCAAAACTGAAATCTTTTCAGGTGACGGAGGACGCGTCTGTCTTGGCATATTTATCGGAAGTGAGTCCAAAACCAGCGCCGGAAGTCAAAAAGAATTGGCTCCAAAAACACGGATTCCAAAAGGAAAAGAAACCCGTGGAAAAACCCAAAAGTGATGGACATCAACTCACACTGTGGACCACAACGAGCACCTGGAAGCAAGCGAATGTGACGAAATATTCCCTGCCGAAAAACGGAAAATACGTGGCGATTGTCACACAACAAAAACTGAAAAACGATTCTTCTCAAGTGCGCATTTATGAAGTTGCCACACAAAAACTCATCAAAGAATTTGACCGAAATACCGCGTGTGAAACACCGGTATGGAACGAAGAAGGAACTCGTTTAGCGTTTTTCGCTAGTTTGGACACCAACAAAGTGAAGCAATTTGAATTGAATGTCTTTGACCTCGTTTCGAATAAATCGTGGGTTTTTGGCGACACACTGACACGCGATTTCGATACCTTGAAAGGCGTTTCTGAAAACCGCACGCCTATTTTCACACAGGACAATCGCTTTTTGTTCTTTGGCGTCACAGACCGTGTGAAAGCAGAAATAAAAGATACACTTTTGGAATCGGAAAAAGTGAAAGTGGACATCTGGCATTACCGAGATCAAGAACTTCAAGCACAGCAATTGGTGCAATTGAATCAAGCGAAAAAACGCAGCGATTTGTACGTCTTCCGCTTTGACAACGAGAAAATCATTCCACTCAGCAACGACACCTTGAGCGTGCGCGTTTCGGATCAAGAATTGGGAGATTACGTCCTAGGAACCAGCAACGAAGCGTATGCCATTCAACAACAGTGGAAGTCCCCCGGATTGGAGGATGTCTACCGCATTTCTTTCATCGATGGTTCGATAGAATTAATCGGGAAAGGACTTTCGTATCCCGGAATCTTGTCGCCAAAAGGAAGGTACTTCACGTATTTTCTACCGGAGAAAAATCAGTCCGTTCTACTCGATGTTTCAACGAAAACAACACGCGTAATGAACGCATCCCGCAAGGACATCACCTGGAATGAAGACCTCAACGGTCAACCGATGGAAGCAGGTCCAGAAGGATGGATAGGCTTTGACCGCAGCGAAGATCACGTGTATTTCAAGTCTCGCTACGACTTATGGGATTATCAAATCAGCACTCAGAGCTTACGTTCAATAACGAATGAATGGGCAACGAAGAACAAGGTCCGCATGGACTTAGTGAAATGGGAGTCGGACAGTATCTACATTGACCTCCGTGATTGCTACGCGACGAGCTTTGAACTTTCCACCAAAAAAGAAGGACTACATCACTTCGATGCGAGTCAAACAAACGGATTGCGCCAAATCATTCAAATCCCCGCACGCATTTCCTTGATCGAACGTTCACCGAATAAAAACCACTATTTTTTCCGTTGGATGACCGTTTCACGTTACCCAGAATTGGAATTATGGAACGATCAGTACCAACCCCAAGCTATTTTGTCGGTGACCAATCCACAACAAGCGAATTACAATTGGGCAACGGCAGAAATCGTTCCTTGGAAAGCATACGACGGACAACAACTCGAGGGAATTCTATACAAGCCTGCGGATTACGACGCTACGAAAAAATATCCGCTCATTCTTTATTACTACGAATTGAATTCGGATAACCTGCATAACTTTCAAGGACCGCGTCCTTCAGCGAGTACGATTAATCCAACGGAATACGCTTCCGCGGGTTATTTTGTCTTCATTCCAGACATCCGTTATGAGATTGGACATCCTGCCAAATCGGCATATAATTGCATCATGAGTGCAACGGATTACCTCATCAAACACTTTCCAATTGATTCCACACGCATGGGCTTGCAAGGACAAAGTTGGGGTGGATATCAAACGGCACAATTGGTAACGATGACCAAACGCTACGCAGCAGCAATGGCTGGAGCACCTGTCGGAAACATGATTTCTGCTTATGGAGGAATCCGTTGGGGATCTGGATTAAACCGCCAATTCCAGTATGAATCCACCCAAAGCCGCATCGGAAAAACGATTTGGGATGCACAAGCATTGTACATCGAAAATTCACCGTTGTTTCACCTACCGAACGTGACTACTCCCTTGTTGATCATGTCCAACGACCGTGATGGCGCCGTTCCGTGGTACCAAGGACTCGAATTGTACAACGGCATGCGTCGACTCGGTAAACCGTGTTGGATGTTGAACTACAACGATGACGACCACAACCTAACGAAGCTTCCATATAAATTCGATTTAAGCATCCGCATGCGTCAATTCTTCGATCACTACTTACAAGGAAAACCTGCGCCACTTTGGTTGACGGAAGGCATTCCAGCGATTGACAAAGGACAAAAACTCGGCTATGAATTGGAATAAGCGTTGGCTTGCGTTGACCATTATTGTTTTTATCGGAATAACCATTTTGAGTTTACTTCCACCGAAATCGGGCGTAGAAATTCAGAGCAACGATAAAATCAATCACTTCATCGCCTATGCGACCTTGGCATTTTGTGGATTATCCGCATACAAAGGGTCAAAAATACCTCGTTTCTTAGTTATCTGCGTTGGCTATGGCTTACTGATGGAATGGATGCAAGGATTGGTTCCTGGACGAGAGCAGTCCGTGTATGATGCACTCGCGAATGCCTTAGGCGTTGCCATCGGATGGAGCATTTTCCGTTTACTTTCTCGAAAAAAACAAGGCGTCTAGTCTGGTTTTTTGTCCTGTTCCGGTGGATTTTTCGTGTAAATATAATGCACGTGAATCTCGCTACTCACATTCCGCAACGCTTCTTCACGGAGTCGTGCTTCTTCCTCCTGTAAACGGAGTTTTTCCAAGTACATTCCCTCCAAATCCGGCGGTTCGATGCCCAGTTCTTTTTCAATTTCATATTGGTACTTCGGCCGCTGGGGTCCACGCGCACGGTAGAGAAACGCCAAGACCACGCCGATAATCATTCCGCTGAGGTGTCCTTCCCACGAGATCCGTTCCTTCGTTGGGAAAATTCCCCAAATCATCGAACCGTATAAAAAGACGATGAACAAAGAAAGTGCTTGAAGCGGCAAATATTTCCGCAGAACTCCCGATGTAAACAAAAAGGCTGCGAGGCTGTAAATCACCCCACTCATACCAATGTGATGGGCGCCATTATCAGCACCGAATACCCAAAGAAAAAAACCCGTAAATAGCCAACTAAACAATAAAATCTTCAAGGCAATTTCCTTGTACGAATAAAACAATAAAGTAATTAACAGCAAGGCTGGAACAGAATTATTGAGGATGTGCTTCGCATCCGTATGTGCATGAATCCACGGCATAAAAAAGATTCCTTTGAGTCCAGATAAGCGCTTCGGCACTACTCCCAATTGATGAAAGTCATAAACAAAAAGGAAATCCGCCCAATAGAATAACCACATAAATGCAAGCACCACCAAGGCTGGTGGAAGGGCATTCCTCAAATGAGATTCGAACGGTGGGTGCTGTTGCATGACGGTCGATTGTCAAAAGATATGCCTAGAAGAAAATACTGACAGACTGTCCTGAAAAAATTCGACATCTGTTTTCGAACTTGACGTATCTTTGTAGCATGGACGAAATCAAAAACAAGGTAAAGGGTAGCGGACTCATTCAGCTGGACCTCGCGGATTACAAACCGCGCGTTCCCATGGTAGGAATCGACTTAGCAGCACAACTTTGGCAGGGACTCGTATTGAAGGAAAAAGATTTTCGCGCGTGGATCAAAGAAAATGATTGGGATGGGTACGAAAATAAAGCCGTGTTCATTTTCTGTTCCGCTGATGCCATTGTCCCTACGTGGGCGTATATGTTAGTTGCTTCCGCACTTCAATCCATCTCGAAAAAAGTGCTGGTTGGAACACAATTAGACCTCGAAAAAGCCTTGATTACAGAAGCCATTACCGCCATTGATTTAACGGAATTTCAGGATGGAAAAGTCATTGTAAAAGGTTGTAGCGACATCGCTGCTCCTGAGTTTGCGATGGTCACCTTATTAGCACACTTACAAGGTGTGGTGCAGTCCATCATGTACGGTGAACCGTGCTCTACTGTGCCCATTTATAAACGCAAAAACGTATGAAAATTAAAGCTTGGTTGAATGCTGCACGGTTGAGAACATTGCCGCTTTCCGTTTCTGGAATCATTGTCGGATCAGGATTGGCCGCAGTTTTAGACAAATGGGATGGTCTCATTTTTTCACTCGCCATGCTAACAACAATTGGATTTCAAGTCGTTTCTAATTTCGCGAATGATTTGGGAGATAGTCAAAAAGGTACGGACAATGAAAACCGCGTTGGACCGAAACGAACCATTCAAGCGGGTTTGCTTTCCCAAGAAGAAATGAAAATCGGTATTTTCATCACCGTCTTGATTTCCATTAGCTCCGCTGTTTCCTTAATCTACATTAGCGCAGACAATTTAAGTTCCCAAGCCTTTCTAATTTACATGGTTTTAGCCGGTTTGTGCATCCTCGCAGCCATCACCTACACCGTTGGAAAAAATGCTTATGGTTACCGTGGACTAGGCGACCTCATGGTCTTTATTTTCTTTGGATTGGTGAGTGTAATAGGCGTTTTTCAATTGTATGGTTTAGACTTTGAATGGTTGGCATTGTTTCCAGCAATCGCCATTGGACTATGGAGCACTGCCGTATTAAACTTAAATAACTTACGGGACATTGAAAACGATCGAAAATCGAAAAAAAACACGATGATTGTTCAATTAGGCTTTAAAAAAGGAAAGTTTTACCACGCTTTTTTAATCATAACAGGAGCGCTCGCTTGGTGGACAACCGTTTATTTTTTAGCGACCATTTCGGAGAATCCCTTTTTGTTTCTTTCGCTCGTTCCAAGTATCTTTCTGTTTGTCCACCTGAAAAAAGTCTTTTTAACCAGCGTTCCAGCTAGCCTTGATCCGGAACTGAAGAAGGTCGCCTTGTTGACTTTTTTCTCTTCCGTGATATTCGCTATCGCATTGAATTATTAAATTTATTTCTTGGAGAAAATTGTCCTGTATTGGTAGATTAATTTCCTTAAATTTGCATCACTTTTAAAAGAATTAGAACATGAATATTTTGGTTTGCATCAGTAAAGCTCCAGATACCACTTCTAAAATTGCGTTCACAAACAACAATACGCAGTTTGATGAAAATGGAGTTCAATATATTGTTAATCCTTACGATGAGTGGTATGCACTTGTTCGTGCCTTGGAATTAAAAGAAAGCATTGGTGGAAACGTGACCATTGTTACGGTTGGAACGACGACAGATGAAGCTGTTATTCGTAAAGCCTTGGCGATTGGTGCAGACGAAGCAGTGCGTATTGACGCAGATCCAAAAGACGCGTATTACGTTGCCATGCAAATTGCGAGTTATGCGAAGTCAAAAGGTTTTGACTTCGTATTGACGGGTAAAGAAACCATCAATTACAATGGTTCTCAAGTAGGTGGAATGATTGCAGAAGCAATGGATCTACCATTTGTTTCTTTGGCGACAAAATTAGATGCAAGCGGTTCAAACTTGACACTAGAGCGCGAAATAGTTGGAGGAGTTCAAGTAGTAGAAGTTTCTACACCAGCAGTTGTTTCTTGTGCAAAAGGAATGGCAGAACAACGCATTCCAAACATGCGAGGAATCATGGCTGCCCGCACGAAACCTTTAACGGTTATTCCAGCGGAAGCAGTGGAAGATTTAACAAGTTATGCATCGTACAGCATTCCAAATGCGAAATCATCTGTGAAGATGATTGATCCATCCAACATGGATGAGCTTGTCGAGCTATTACACAACGAAGCAAAAGTTATTTAAGAAAAGATCATGGTACTCGTTTATATCAATTCAACAACTGGACTTTCTAAAGCAGCTTTAGAGACAGTTACTTACGGTAAAAAATTAAGTGGTGACGTAACGGTTATCACGAATGGCTCAGCATCGAATGATGTATTAGCTTCATTAGGTGAATACGGCGCAGCTAAAGTAATAGTGGACCGTTCTGTTGACGGAGAAGATCCACAACAATTGGCGCGTTTAATTGCCGCTGTGGCAGACCAAGTTTCCGCTTCAACAGTGATTTTCTCTCACGATGTGTATGGAAAGGCTGTGGCGCCTCGCTTATCGGTGCGTATGAAAGCTGGACTTGTTGCTGGAGCGATTGCCATTCCAGAAGGAGATGGATCGATTAAAGTGAATGTATTCTCCGGAAAAGCAGTTGGTTTCGTGAAAGTTGCTAGCGAAAAAAGCATCATCTCTTTGTTGCCAAATAGCATTCAACCAGAAAAATCAGGAAGCGCTTGTGGTGTAGAAGAAACAAGTGGATTAGCAGGAACATCATCAATTAAAGTCCTTGAAACGAAAAAACCAGAAGGAAATATTCCATTACCAGAAGCAGAATTAGTAGTTTCCGCAGGAAGAGGATTGAAAGGTCCAGAAAACTGGGGAATGATCGAAGATTTAGCGACAGCACTTGGAGCAGCGACAGCATGTTCGCGTCCAGTTGCAGACATCGGATGGAGGCCTCATCACGAACACGTAGGACAAACAGGTGTAGCCATTCGTCCAAACTTGTACATTGCCGTTGGAATCTCCGGAGCTATCCAACATTTAGCGGGTGTGAACGGTTCGAAAGTGATCGTTGTGGTAAACACAGACACAGAAGCGCCATTCTTCAAAGCAGCAGACTACGGTATCGTTGGTGATGCCTTTGAAGTAATCCCACGCTTAACGGAAGCGGTGAAACGCTTCAAAGCAACTCAACATTAATTCGTATCTTCGTAAGAAACAAGTCTAATGCAGAAAATCAAGTTGGAAATAACCGGAATCGCATATA
>JBEDJV010000013.1:0-2688 GCA_041172545.1 Bacteroidota bacterium
CAGTTAGCTCATATCCTAAACAATCCAACTTCGCTTACTAAATTGAAAAAAGTCAAGCACATCTTGATTGGTGGCGCAGATATTCCAGAGGAATTGGTTTCACAACTTCGAACGCATCAAATTACAGCTTATCAAAGTTACGGGATGACCGAAACGATTTCACATGTTGCCCTTCGTGAAATAGGTGAAGACACCACTTACCATGCGATGCCGGGAATTCATTTCACCAGTCAAAATGATTGTTTAACGATTCACTATCCGGAAATACAATCCAAGCCTATCCAAACCACTGATATCGTGGGATTAATAGATGAAAAATCCTTTCATTGGAAGGGACGTGCAGATTTCGTCATCAACAGCGGTGGAAAAAAAATTCATCCAGAAGAACTCGAAAAACGACTTTCGTCCTACATCTCCGGACGTTTTATCCTTAGTTCCATTCCACATCCCATTTGGGGAGAAGCGCTTGTTTTACTTTCGGAGCTTCCAATAGCACTCAAAAAAGAAACGCTTGAAAACAAATTTCCTACGTTTGAAATACCGAAATTCGCTCAAACCGTTCCAATGATCTTCACAGCAAACGGGAAAATCCAGCGTAAACTCACCCTTGAACAATCCCAAGAAGATGCGTGGATCAGCCTATAAAGTTTTCGGATTAGATCCCGGAGCAAGCGAGGAAGAAATCCGCAAACGCTATCGGGAATTGGTGAAAAAATTCCATCCGGATGTCAACAAAGATCCACGTGCCGAGGAGAAGTTCATTGAAATTCAAGCAGCTTACGAACAGTTATTGCATGGATATGAGGAACAAGCGAAAATAGAAACACCAACAGAACCTACCTTCCAAGAAGAATACACCGCGTATCGGGAACATGCACGCCAACAATTCCAAGCGCGGAAGAAAAAAGAAGCGGAAGAACTCGAAAAACTGTATGTTCGTTTGCATACTGGACCCATTCATTTATTGCATCGCTGCATTGCATTTGTTAGTGTCATTGTCTTGCTTGTCCTGTGTTTGGACCTCCTATTACCTACTCAGCGCGTTTCAGCTGTCATCACCTCCTACTCCACCGATGTGTACCAAAGTATGAACGGAAATCTCGTTAGTCTTGCGAAAACAAATCAGGGAGAAAGCTTTTTTCTAAATGCTTTTTCTAACCGGTTTTTCGACATCAACCCATTCATAGAAATCAAGAAAACAGCCATTTTACATCAATCCGTTTCCGTGCTTTCATACAGCAACGAATTTTTACAAGAAATCCCCATTCATTTCAGTTTTTATTGGGCACAATTCCTTTTGTTTCCTTTTTTACTTATCCCCATTGCCTTTCTCATCTATCGAAAAAAAGACGCATTTTTCATCATGGGTTCGTATTTTGCTAGGTATGCGAGCGGACTTTTGTTACTGTATTTTTTAATCAGTCAAGACCGCTGGTATCATTTACTCACACTTGGATTCTATTAAATGACAAAAAAAGAAAAAGCACAATACGTATTGACAGAGTTGGATAACATTTATCCAGAAACACCGATTCCATTGGATCATACGGATGCCTACACCTTATTGATCGCCGTTTTACTTTCCGCACAATGTACCGACGAACGAGTAAATAAAATCACACCGTTACTTTTTGCGAAAGCATCTAATCCAAAGGATATGATTAAACTCAGCATCGAGGAAATTCAAGCGATTATTCGTCCCTGCGGACTCTCGCCGAAAAAAGCATTTGCCATTTGGACTTAGAAGCGTTGCCGGGCGTAGGACATAAAACAGCATCCGTGGTCATGTCACAAGCATTTGGACATCCAGCTTTTCCGGTGGACACGCACATTCATCGCTTACTGACTCGCTGGGGCTTGACATCGGGTAAAAACGTGGTGCAAACGGAAAAGGATGCGAAAAAGTTATTTCCAAGAGAATCGTGGAACAAATTGCACCTACAAATCATTTTTTATGGACGTTCCCACTCTCCGGCGAGAAGTCCAAAGAAAGAGGTGGATTACATCACGTGCCACATAGGTACGAAAAAAGCATTGTTGGAACTGAAGTGATATTAACAATTGTTCATAAGTACCTTTCACATCTTTTTTATAAGAAATTGAATCGGAGAATCGGAGGATGATTTTCGAATCCGTATATTTGTTTCATGGACAATCCTGATAACATTCGAAAACCAATCACTCGCTTAAAAACACAAGGTCAACTAATCAACGAACTCGGGAGAATACCCCCGCAAGCAGTTGATATTGAACAAGTTGTTCTTGGTGCCATGATGTTGGAGAAGAATGCCGTGAACGATACGATTGATATCTTGAATCAGAATAGTTTTTACGATCCAAAGCATCAATTTATTTACAAGGCGATTCATGAATTATTTGCTTCAACGAATCCAATTGACCTCGTTACCGTTACCTCTAGACTTCAAAAAAATGGAGAATTAGAGGCTGCAGGTGGAGCCGCATACATTGCTGGATTGACAAATCGTGTAGCTTCATCGGCTCACATTCAACACCATGCACGCATCATTTCAGAGAAATTCATCAAGCGTGAATTGATCCGAGTAAGCAGTGAAATCATACGTGATGCCTATGACGAAACACGAGATGTCTTTGACTTGTTAAATGCTGCGGAATCTGATTTATTCCAGATTGCTGAGAACAACATGAGTAAACAAGTAAGTTCTATGC
>JBEDJV010000013.1:2727-19261 GCA_041172545.1 Bacteroidota bacterium
GTTGTACGTGAAGCCATTCAAGAAATTGAAAAGGCTGCTCAAAACACAGACGGTGTTTCAGGTGTTCCAACTGGATTCCATGCATTGGATAAAATTACGTCAGGATGGCAACGTTCAGACATGATTGTTTTAGCTGCACGTCCCGGAATGGGAAAAACAGCGTTTGTCCTCTCGATGGCTCGAAACTCAGCAGTTGACTATAACATGGGAGTTGCCATTTTCTCATTGGAGATGTCCTCCGTTCAATTGGTTAAACGTTTAATTGCCAGTGAATCAAGACTTTCTGCAGAGAAATTACGAAAAGGGGATTTGAAAGAACACGAGTTTCAACAATTGCATTCACGCATCACAAAATTGGCGACAGCGCCGATTTTCATTGATGATACTCCCGGAATCAGTATTTTCGACTTTAGAGCGAAATGTCGCCGTTTGAAGGCACAACACAACATCGAGATCATCATCATTGACTACCTTCAATTGATGTCTGCAAAGGATGGAAAAGGAGGCGGAAACCGTGAGCAAGAGATCTCTACGATTTCTCGATCGATTAAAGAAATTGCCAAAGAATTAAACGTTCCGATTATTGCCTTATCACAGTTAAGTCGTTCCGTGGAAACACGCGGTGGTGATAAAAAACCAATGCTTTCCGACTTACGTGAGTCCGGTGCGATTGAGCAAGATGCGGACATTGTTTCCTTTATTTATCGTCCAGAATACTACAACATTACGCAAGATGACGACGGGAATTCATTGCATGGAATTGGTGAAATCATCATCGCCAAACATAGAAATGGTGCACTAGATTCTGTACAATTACGTTTCGTACCTGAATATGCTCGATTTGAGAATTTACATGAAGTTCCTGAACTTGATATTGCTGGAGGAAACAATAACGCGAGCATGAACTCTTTCAACCAAGACTTCAATACCTACACCATTAAAAGTAAAATGGATGAAGGAGAAGATTCAGATATTTTTGATAACAGTGGTGCCGACGATAATCCTTTCTAATATGCGCTTACTTCTTCTCTCCTTTTGTTTCCTGTTTTCGTTTTACGGACGTAGTACGCAGTTGCTCATCCCAATGGACGAATCGCAAACAGATCACTTAAAAGCTTATGGCATCGCTTTCTATTGCTTAGAGAACGGCGTTACAGTTGAATGGCTTTTGAATTATCGCGGCGGATCCTTTCTTGTGCCGCATTTAAAAACATTGGAAGAGGAATTGATTATTCGAAACGTTCGCTACCAAGTATTAGCCGAAGGACAAGTAAACCAAATAAGGCTGGAGATTTCCAATCCAGAAGTAAATATGGAAATTGTGCAATTGGAGAAAGCACCGAAAATTGCAGTCTATACACCTCCAAATAAACAACCATGGGATGATGCAGTGACATTAGTGTTAGAATACGCTGAGATTCCTTATGATAAAATTTATGACTCCGCCATTGTCATGGGACTTTTACCAAAATACGATTGGCTGCATTTACACCACGAGGACTTTACCGGACAATATGGTAAGTTTTATGCGAATGCTCGTTATCAAGCCTGGTATCAAGAACAAGTTGCTGTCGCGGAAAAAAATGCGAAAATGCTCGGATTTAATAAAGTTTCTGAATTGAAATTAGCCGTAGCACAAAACTTAAAGAATTTTGTTATTGGGGGTGGATTCCTTTTCACAATGTGCAGTGGCACCGATAGTTTCGATATTGGATTGGCGGCTCAAGGAGTGGACATCTGTGCCTCGGTATTTGATGGCGATCCGGCCGACCCAAGGGCGCAAGACAAACTGGATTTCACGAAAACATTTGCCTTTCAAGACTTTCATTTGATTCAAGACCCAATGGTTTATGAATACAGTGATATTGATGCAAGCGACATGCGTACCAAAGGTCAAATAACCCAAAAAATGGATCAATTTACCTTGTTTGACTTTTCAGCAAAATGGGATGTTGTTCCAACGATGCTCACTCAATGTCACGTAGATGTGGTAAATGGATTCATGGGCCAGACGACTGATTTTAGAAAAGAACTGATCAAATCAAACGTGCTGATTCTCGGAGAAAACAAAGCCGCTAATACAGCGCGTTATATCCACGGTGAAATGGGACAAGGTACCTGGACATTCTACGGCGGACATGACCCGGAGGACTACCAACACTTCGTAGGTGATCCATATACAGACCTAAGTCTACACCCGAATTCACCAGGTTATCGCCTGATATTAAACAACATACTATTTCCAGCCGCGAAAAAGAAAAAAAGAAAAACATAGTTTTTTCGTAAAATGGTGTGGGAATAAACATTTTTTAGTAAACTTGCGGTGAATTCTTTCGAACCGTCGGTTCAAGCTTCTCCAAAATCACACGTTATTTACATAGACAATCATTAATGGATCGTAAAACATTAGAGACAAAAAAAATCTCAGAACTTCGTACTATTGCACAAACCCTGGGAATTGAAAATAGTGAATCATTAAAAAAAACAGAACTCATTAACAGCATCGCTGGAAATGAAACAGCTTCATCTGAAGGGACAAAAAACACTGAACCTGTAGAAAAGAAGGAAGAGAAAATTGCTCGTCCAGCTAAAACAGTTAAACGTGAAGATGCTGAAGGACCGGTTAAAAATGAGCGCAAGCCTAGAATTCGTCAAAATGCTGAACTTACTACTCCAAATGACGCTTCTGAAGTTAAACCAGTAGAAAACGAAAATTCAGCTTCTACCGTTGAAACGACTCAAGAAGCTCCAGTGAGAGAAGCAAAAAAACCTGTTCACCGTCACGAACGCGTTGAACGCACAAATACATCAAATGATGGTTCGAACCAACAACATAGACGAGATAACAACCGTCAACAAAATCCAAACCAGAACCAAAATCAGAATCAGAATCCAAACCAGAATCCGAATCACCAGCGACCACAGCACCAACGCAACACACCTGTTGAGTCAACGGAAAAACCAGATGAATCGAACTACGATTTAGTTGGTATCGTTTCTGCTGAAGGTGTATTGGAGGTCATTCAAGAAGGATTTGGTTTCTTACGTTCGTCAGATTACAACTACCTGCCATCACCGGATGATATTTACGTTTCTCAAAATCAAATCAAATTGTTTGGATTGAAAACAGGAGATACCGTAAAAGGAAGCATTCGTCCACCAAAAGAAGGTGAGAAATTCTTCCCATTAGTGAAAGTAGAATCCATTAATGGACGTCACCCGTCATACATTCGTGACCGTGTGCCTTTCCAATATTTAACACCATTATTTCCTTCGGAGAAATTCAAATTAACCGGTCACGCACAAGAAACACTTTCGACACGTGTGATGGACTTATTTGCTCCAATTGGTAAAGGACAACGTGGAATGATCGTTGCGCAACCTAAAACGGGTAAAACCATGCTTTTAAAGGATGTAGCGAACGCGATTGCAGCGAATCATCCAGAAACATATTTAATTGTCTTGCTGATTGACGAACGTCCTGAAGAGGTAACAGATATGGCAAGAAGCGTGAAAGCAGAAGTCATTGCGTCTACCTTCGATGAGCCAGCAGAACGTCACGTGAAAGTGGCAAATATGGTTCTTGAAAAAGCAAAACGATTGGTAGAGTGTGGACACGACGTATGTATCCTACTCGATTCCATCACACGTTTGGCTCGTGCGTACAATACCGTTTCACCTGCATCTGGTAAAGTACTTTCCGGTGGTGTGGATGCGAACGCTTTACACAAACCTAAACGTTTCTTCGGGTCCGCTCGTAAAATCGAGAATGGTGGATCTTTGTCCATCCTTGCAACAGCCTTAACGGAAACTGGTTCTAAAATGGACGAAGTCATTTTCGAGGAGTTCAAAGGAACAGGAAACATGGAATTACAGTTGGATCGTAAGATTTCGAATCGACGCATTTATCCAGCCATCGATATCACCGCTTCTGGTACACGTCGCGAGGACTTACTCGTGAAGAAAGACGTCTTACAACGCGTTTGGTTAATCCGCAAGTTTATTGCTGATATGAATCCAGTAGAAGCGATGGAATTCTTAAAATCACACATGGAAAACACCATGTCGAATGAAGAGTTTTTGATTTCAATGAATAACTAATGAACAAAGCAGTAAAATACGGACTGATCGCTAGTCTTGTTTGGATTTGCGTTAAAATGGGCGCCTTAGCACTGAGTATCTCTTTATACGACATCAAATACTTTGGACTATTAAACATGTTCCTTCTCACATTTGTGATCACCTGGAGCATCTACAAGCACAAACGAACGCAAACAGAAAGTAATTTACTTGTGGACATTAAAAACGGTATGTTAGCGGGAGTTCCGTACACCGTTATTGTCAGTGTATTCTTGTTTTTCTATTACGGACAAATCTTTCCTGAATTCAGAGAAAAGAAAATGAGCGAAGTATACGTGCGTATTGATACCAAAAAAGAGTTGGATGACATACGTAAGAATCAACCAGAGCTTGAAAATAAAAGTGATCAAGAAATCAGAAAACTAGCCATTAATGATTGGAAAAACAAATTGGACCCCCAATTTACCATGATGATTTCCTTGTTGGCTTTATTGTTCTACACGACCATGAACTCCCTTCTGATTTCCTTAGTGTTCAGAAGAATCGTATTTAGAAATTAGCGTTTCAGTAAGGATTGAAAAGCGGCTTTCGTTAATTCGATTCGCTTGTTTCCAAAATCAAATGTTCCATAATATGCTTCTGGTGAGGTCATAATGGTCGCGAATAAGTATCGGCTTTTACCCCAATTTGCGAATCCAACAAACCAACCAATGTCTTGTCCATCTTGTGCGCCCCACCCTGTTTTTCCGTATAGGTGAAATGGGTGATCGTAACGCAATTCAAAAATATCCATTAAGGTTTGATAACTTTCTGGACGAAGTCCCAATTGCTGCTTCTCAATTCTATACAAAAATTCAATCTGTTGCATCGCTGATATGCGCAAATCCCCCTTTAACCAAAAAGTCGTTAATTCCGGACTCGCTTTTTCATTTCCATAGTGAAAGCGATTCACAAAGGATTGCATGTTCTTCTCCCCTATTCTTCGGGCCAATTCCTGATAATAAGGAACAATGGAGTGCTGAAATGCAGATTTGAGGGTAATGTACTCCGTTGAATGATTCAACAAGGTCGTCGTTGAATCCTTTAAAACACCTGTTTCAAGTCCAATTAATGTATTGGGGATTTTAAACGTAGATGCCGGAGAAAATGGAACATGCGCCAAAGAATCATTGTAATAAAAAAATTCTTTGGTTTGCATATCGTAGATCAAGACAGCAAAGTCGTATTTCGGACTCTCCTCCTTTGTTAACGGTAAAGACTCCGCCTTTTCGACCCGGAATTTTGACAATCCACAACTTGTGACGACAAGCAATGATATAAAAACACTTACAACGTGGCGCATAACTCTTCTCCCAATTGATCGTAATCGATGCCATCAAAATTTCCAGAGGACATCATTAATAATACCGCATTGTTCCATTTCTGTGAATGAATGAAGGACAACACTTCCGCCGTTTCGTTTTTCACTTCCACGCCTCCACCAAATCCAGCAGATACTTGTTCCACAGAAATAGGTTCTAATTTTTTATGGTGAACGACTTCTGGATTAAAGTAAACCAACGCTTCATCGGCCGCAATCATTGCTCCCTCATAATGGGGCAAGAATTCCTTTTTTAAGGATGAAAAGGTGTGTAATTCCATGCACGCAACGACTTTTCTTGTTGGATACTGGTGTTTCACTGCTGCCGTAGTCGCTTTTAATTTGGACGGAGAATGCGCAAAATCCTTGAACATGACGAAATCTGGACGCTCGATCACCTTTTGCAAGCGTTTTCCTGCACCCGTAAAATCGGACATCGCAGTTAAGAAATCCTTGTTTTCGAGTCCAATCGCTTTTGCCAAATTCATGGCACCCATTAAATTTTGCAAGTTATGAGGACCGAAAATCAACAGTGGATACGATTGTCCCTCGAAGTGTAAAAGTGTCCCCGTTTCTGTCGGTTCGAACGTTGGTGTTTGATAGGCAATGGATTCGATTCCCTCACGTGTTTGTTCGCCTAATTTGCGTACTTCTGGATCCTCGGAATTATACATCAATTTTCCACTTGGCTCTATCAAATCGCAGAAGATTTCAAATTGCTCCACATAATTTTCAAAGGTTGGAAAAACGTTGATGTGGTCCCAAGCAATGCCGCTAATTAAGGCTACATTTGGACAGTACAAGTGAAATTTAGGTCGACGATCGATGGGTGAACTCAAGTACTCATCGCCTTCCAAAATCATGTATTTGGCGTCGTTGGTCAATTTAACCATGCAGTCGTATCCTTCTAATTGTGCACCGACCATATAGTCGACATTCAACCCCAATTTATTGATGGCGTGCAATAACATCGATGTGATGGTTGTCTTTCCGTGACTTCCTCCAATGACCACACGTACTTTATCCTTGCTTTGTTCATACAAGTATTCTGGATACGAGTAAATCGCTAATTGAAGTTCCTTGGCGCGCAACAATTCGGGATTGTCCTCACGGGCGTGCATCCCCAAGATCACCGCGTCTAAGTCCGAGTGAATGCGATTGGCGTCCCAGCCAATTTCAGCAGGTAAAATCCCTTCTTTTTCCAGGCGTGTTCTCGATGGTTCAAAAATCTCATCATCTGAACCGCTTACCTGAATTCCTTTTCGACTTAAGGCGATGGCTAAATTGTGCATGGCACTTCCTCCAATGGCAATAAAATGTACTCTCATGAAATGAATTTTAACGAAAGTACAAGAAAGGAAAAAGAGTTCAGAAAGGAATCTGAATAGTTACTGACAATGGACTATGAATTTACTTCTCGATGACGTTCGCACCAGTTGATTCATTGAACCAAATGTAATCTGTAATGACTTGATCATTGCGGGTAAAGGAATTGATACCATCCTCTGTCGTGGTCTGTTCAAAGACAACCCCATAGCCGTTTTTATCCACGACAACGCGACGAACAATCACTTTAGTCACGAATCCTTGGTTGTTTTTCACGGTGTAGGTTCTTTCCGTCATCGCATTTTTTGGAAACAACACGCCATCCTCGTCCTTTAGGTTGTTCGGTGCATTTGTTAGCGTCACTTTTGAAGCAGCAATTTTTTCAATTTGCTCGTATTGCTGATCTTGATTTGTGGCATTGTCAACCTCTCTTTTGGAAACAGAAACCTCGTAATTTGTTTTCATTTTCTCTTGAGCGGTCAGATCCTTTTGTTCTTGGTTTTTCAGTTTTTCTGCGCGAACAGCCTCCTCATTTGACAAGCGATTAGATCGTGACATTTCAGATTCTTGTAAATTATCTGATGCTTTTTGTTGGTTGGCATTCGAAACGTCTTTCGCATCCTTCCATGTACTGATGTTTTCAGCGTTCTGATTTTGTTTTTCCTCTTGTGTTTTATTTCGAGTCGTTACAGCCACTTCATTTTTCTGAAGTTCATTCTGCAAATCACCTTGTCTTTGGTCAGCGGCAACTTGATTTTTACGATCAATCAAGGTTTGCTCAGATTTGAACGCTTCCATATTTTGATCCGTAGATTCTTGTTGAACAGCGCTCATCGTCTCATTGAAATGATTTTGATAGTCGAATACATTTTTGATCTCCTGCAATTGTTCTTGTGGACGCTCTGCTTTTTGCTGAGACGTTTTATTCATGTCATTAAATGCTTGCTCAGGTGTTCCGCTTGTTCGCTCACCAGGAGCTTTTAACTGCGTACCTACAATGACATCTTCTTTAACTGTCGTCGTCGCTTTTACGGCTACAGGAGTGGTTAAGGCCGTCAAGGAGTCAATGCTTTTTTGCAATTGAGGCAATTCAGTCGCAGGCAAGGTACGAGCATTTGTGGTTGCGATCACTTGAACCGCTTTTAGTTCTTTCAATGCTTGAGCATTATTTTTCGCTTTCACCGTTGCATAAGCTGCCTTGCGTTGCGCATAATACGCTTCCATTTTGGTGATTTTATCCTTCAATTCAATCACAGACGGTTCATTTTGACGACTTTTCATCGGGTCAGAATTCAAGATGTTTTTCGCCATTACGTAAAACTGAGGTCCTTTCAAAAAGTTCTCATTGGCTTTTGCTAACTGATCTTTGTAAATCTGATCTTGCGAATTTTTCCAATCGGTCACTTTTTTCATTCCATTCTGCAATTCCTTGGAATATTGATCGATTAGCGTTTGTTTTTTGAATTTAGCAATGTTCAATTCCGCTTTTTTGTACATGTCAATCGACTGGTCATATTTCTTTTGCACATACAAGTCATTCGCCGATTTCAATACTTTCTTTACTTCCAATTCATTGGCGTTATCTTGTTTGACTTCTTGAATCTTTGCGATCTCACTCAACACGATATCCTTTTGATTCGGATTTAATTTCTGTGCTTCGTTGTATTTCGCAATCGCTTCATCGTATTTTTTAGCCGTGAAAAGCGTATTCGCCGCGGTCATGGTTTTGTCGTACAAAGCCTTGTTCTCGACGTTCTTTTTCTCCGTAAGTACATTCTCAGTGATCTTCGCTAGTCGAGCCACAATGTAAGGGTCCTTTGGGATTTGCTGGTCTGCCAACTTGTATTTTTGTTCGGCAACGGTCCAATTACTTGCCGTGAATGCAGCATCTCCCTCGCCTTTCAACTTATCAAATTCCTTTTTACGTTTCGCTTCGTTCTGGTTGATTTCGATAATCGTTTCTACCGATTTTTTCTTTTGGGTAATGCCCGGATCAGCGGGAGCAACCATCAATGCTGAATCATAATAAATCACTGCTTTCTCAAATTCTTTTCGGCTAACGGCCAAATCTGCCGCAGCGACACAATAAACAGTTCGATCTTTATCCTTAGCAATTTTGTATAAGTCCTTCACTTTTTTATCCATGTCCGCTTTCACTTGCGCATCCGGAATGGCTTTGTAAATGGTTTGATCCCAAGCAAATTTTTCAGCGTAGGTTTCCTTTGTGAAGCTCAAGTCTACATTTGGACGAATCACATATAATTGCAAGGGCAGTTGATCTATTAGTTTGACTCCGTTTGAGGCATTTGCTTTCGGTACAATGGTTTTTAAATCAAACGATAGTTTCTTCGTCATGTATCCCGGATTTGCCACGACAACAGCCATGATTTGAGAAGGATTCACTTTGGCAGAAACATAGTAACTACCCTTATTATCCGAAATAACGCGAGAAACCGACACACCATTTTGAATGACATTAATTGTTGCGCCATATAATTTTTGTCCAGTTACGAAATCTTGCACTGTACCCTCAAGTGCAACAAGAACGGGAGTTTGTCCAATCACCATTGATTGAAAACCTAAAAACAAAAGAAAAATAACGAGTCTATTCATAGCTGTAACTTAGAAAACAAAGCATAGAATCAACGTAAAATCCTACTTTTGTTTCAAAGACAAATTTGCTAAAAATTAACGAGTTAAAAAAATGCTTCCTTTTTCCAAGTTAAGTTTCTGGGAACGTTCCATTTACACCGATGGAATTGATTTTGCGGTCATTGGCGCCGGAATCGTGGGAATGAGCACTGCGCTGCATTTAAGGAAAGCGAATCCAAAGGCAAAAATCGTTATTCTTGAGCGAGGATACTTACCAACAGGTGCAAGTACAAAAAATGCTGGTTTCACCTGTTTTGGAAGTCCAACCGAGTTAAGTGACGATTTGAGCAAAATGGATGAAAAAACCGTTTGGGATACCGTTTCCATGCGATTAGAAGGATTACGTGAATTGTTCTCGCTCATTGATCCCTCAAAGATTCAATACGAAGCCTGTGGTTCTTGGGACATCATTCGCGAAGATGAAGCATCCTTAAAACCCGATTTTCTTTCCCATTTAAATGATCGGTTATTCGACATTACAGGAGAGAAAATGGTGTACACAGAGGATTCAACTAAAATGACTGCATCCGGATTTCGAGGTGTAAAAACGGCCTATTTTAATCGCCTTGAGGGAGCCATCCACACGGGGAAATTAATCGAAGAACTCCATCGTTCCTGCACAATCGAAGGAATTCATTTTTTATTCGGTGTAGAGGTTCATTCTTTTGATTCACATGATTTCGGAGTTGAAATACACACTTCGTCGGGAATTCTTCCATCCGCAAAACTGTTCGTCTGCACAAATGCCTTTGCTCATGAATACCTTGATGACATTCAACCAGCTCGCGCACAGGTACTCGTAACAAAACCCATTTTAAACCTAGCAGTTCAAGGAACATTTCACATGGAATCTGGATATTACTATTTCCGAAATGTCGGTAATCGCATTTTATTTGGAGGTGGACGAAACTTAGATTTTGTAGGAGAAACGAGCACTGAATTTGAAACGACTCAACTGATTCAAGAAAAGTTAATCCACCAGCTGAAGGAACTGATTCTACCGAGCACCCCATTTGAAATTGATTATTCTTGGTCTGGAATCATGGCGGTTGGCAGCGAAAAAAAACCAATCATCCAAAAAACGAACAAAAACATTGCTTTTGGTGTTCGTATGGGAGGAATGGGTGTAGCCATTGGTGCATCCGTTGGTAAGCAACTGTCAAAAATATTTTCGTGAGTCAAACTGAAGGAAAAAAATCATTTATTAATCCCATTGATCCAGATAAGATCACGGAGAATCCACATTCGTTAGAATACGCTCATCACGCAGGTTCGGCCATCATCAAACCGGAGGACCAAGGAAAGATTAAAGGTCGAGCGGTGAGTGCCATGGAACACCAAACCGACATGCAACTTTCGCAATTGTACGAGCAGATGCAACTATTGGCGTCCCAAGCGAAGAAATTGAACGAACGAAAAGAAATTTCACATTTCATCTACCAAGCGGAGATGCGCTTCGAACCGTTCATCAACCATACGTATCATTTGTACCAGCGAAACACAGGGAAATTTTCGTTATCCTTGGTTGGCCCCACCCAATGGGGAAGATCAGGTCAAGAGTTGACCTTTATCGCAACAGTGAAGTTACTTGCTGATCACACATGGGACATCCTAGATAGAAATCCAGATTTTTCGTTTAGCGAATAAACACCCACTCGTCTTTTGTGGACTGCAACTCATTGTATTGGTAACCATCCACGTCGTACAATTTCAGTTCTTCAATATCCGACAGTTCATTTTCAATTAAATAACGTGCCATAGCACCGCGGGCATGCTTCGCGTACATCATCACCGTCGTGAACTGACCGTTTTTGAATTCCTTAAAAATCGGAGTAATGATTCTGTTTTTGAGCAAGTTTTGTCGAATGACTTTAAAATATTCAGTGGAAGCCAAATTGACCACAACCTCGTCTTTCTCCAATTCCTTTTTTAATGTTTTGGTGACTTTGTCGCCCCAAAAATCATATAAATTCTTTTGCTCCTCTTTTGGTGAAAATTTGGTCCCCATTTCCAAACGGTAAGGATAAATCAAATCGAAGGGTTTTAAGATTCCGTATAATCCAGAAAGAATACGGAGTTGATTATTCAAACTGTCAAATTTCGTAGAATCTAAGGTTGATACACTCAATGCGCGGTACACCTCACCATCAAATACCTCCACGGCAGGAAGGGCATTTTCCGGTTGAAGCGACGCTTTTTTCCATTGTTTGAAACGCAGGACATTTTGCGCGGCTAAATCCACAGAAATATCCATTAACTCCTGCAACCCAACCTTTTTGATTTTTTTCAAGTCTTTCACTAATTGATAAGCCTCTTTTTCAAAAACAGGTACTGATCCTCCGTGTGTCAAGGTAGATTGATCAGTTAAATTTTTCGCCGGTGACAAGAGAATTTTCATGGAAAAGTATTTTGTTGTGCGAATATAGCTAATTGAAAAGAATGTCTTAAATTTAATGCTCAAAACTATAAACTATGCAAAAAAGACTACTCCAACTTGGATTGTTTACCCTGTTGAATTTCCTGAGTTATGCACAGGAATCTGAATTCCTCGGTAACTTCACTCCGACCATTTCACATTTAGTTCCTGCAGCAGCAAGTGAGGTTACACCACATGCGCAGGTGATTAAACCAAACTTCAAAGGAAGAGAGTTAATTGAGGTTGACCAAAGCAATACACACAATCCAGATTGGTTATGGCAGCAACATGCAACAACCGAAAAAATCGCTTCCGCAAGTGTGATTTGGGCATTTCAAGGACTCGGAACAAACATGTCGCCACCAGATCCAACCGTGGACGCTGATAGTAATGTGGTGATTGAATCAACGAATTCAAGTGGAGGTGCCGTATACCGTATTTTCAATAAAAACACAGGAGCTACTATTGTTAGTTCATTAACCATGCAATCTCTTGGTGGCGTTGCAGGACTTGGTGATCCAATCGTTTTATACTACAAACCAGCAAGACGTTGGTTTTTAACCGAGTTTTCAAGTTCAGGAAACAAGTTATTGATTCACGTTTCTCAAACCAGTAATCCACAAGGAGCATATTATACCTATTCATTTACGTGTACTTCATTCCCTGATTACCCAAAATATGGTTTTTGCGAAGCATCAGATGCATTTATTGCCAGCACCAATCAAGGTGGACCTCCAACGGTTTATGCGATGAAATTAAGCACCATGTTGACTGGAGCAACCTCTCCGTTTATTAAAACAACCATCGGTTACACCTTAAATGGATTTGGTTTTCAGTCCATTACACCGGTAGACTTAGAGGGAGACAATGCTGCTCCTGCTGGAATGAAACCATTGTTTATTCGTCACCGTGACGACGAGTCCCACTCAAATGGCTCACCAGATAGTGGAACAAACGATTGGATCGAACTTTGGGAAATGACCATTAACTGGACAGCGAACACAGCCAGTGTAGCAAAAATTCAAGACGTTGTGATTGGCGAAATTGACTCCAAATTATGTGGATTGACAAGTTTTGCATGTATCAAACAACCAGGAACAACAAACACACTGGATCCATTAAGAGAAACAGTCATGTATAAAGCACCGATGCGTGTTTTTGACGATCATCAAACAATTTTGGCAGCACTCGCAACGGATGTCGACGGGGCAGACCGTGCAGGAGTTCGTTGGGTGGAGTTACGCCGCGCAGCAAACGTTACCACACCAACGTGGGTAAACTACCAAGAAGGTACGTATGCTCCGGGAACAGGAACGAGCAGATGGATGCCTGCCATTAACATCGATAAATACGGGAACATTATCATGGCTTATTCCACATCAAGCAACACGGCAGGTGATTTTCCATCGATTAAAATGACAGGAAGAAGACCTTGTGATCCACTTGGACAAATGACCATGCCAGAAACAACCATTATTGCTGGAACATCCTCTAAGACGGGTGATACACGTTGGGGGGACTACCATCACATGACAATAGATGACTTTGACGGAAAAACGTTTTACTTTACGGGAGTTTACCACAATTCACAAACAAAAACGAATGTTAGTGCGATTCGCATGAATCCAGATTTATTGGATGCCTCGATTGCGAGTGTTTTTGTTCCAGGAACGGGTGCTGCGTGTGGTTCATCCACTCAAATCGGCGTAATCGTTGAACAAACAGGGAGTACGAACATCACCTCAGGTGTGATCAGTTGGCAAGTTGGAAGTGGAGCAGTTTCTACCGTTAATTATACATCAGCTCAGTTAAACGGAGTTGGGACAACAGATACCATTTTTGTTACGGTAAACGGTTTAGTAAGTGGCACAAATACGATCAATATATCTACTACCACTGTTAACGGTATTTCACCTGACGATAATACATGTAACGATTCTAAGTCCATTAGTATAACTGTATCGGGAGGTTCATCCATCACGGCGAATATGGCCATTAATTTCTTACCAACTTGTACATCGAATAATGGACAAATCACTTTAACAGCAACTGGGGGGACAGCACCATACTCCTACTCATTGAATAATGGTCCAAGTCAATCTTCACCAGTATTCGCAAACCTTGCGCCGGGATCGTATACGTATACCATCACGGAGAGTGGCGGATGTTCTGGATTTGGTTCATTCAACATACCATCAGCAGCGATTGTTACGGCAAGCTTAAATCAAACAGCCACAATCATTTGTAATGGAAATACAAATGCTGCCATTTCGGTAAGTGCCGCAGGTGGACAAGCAAACTATAGTTATTCCATCAACGGAACGACTTACCAAGCATCCAATACATTCAGTAACCTTGGAGCTGGAACGTATACAATTTACGCGCAAGATGCAAACGGATGTATTGGTTCCAACACCTTAACGATTACACAGCCAGCGGCAATTGGTATTAATGCTGTTCCGACCATGATTTCATGTGCAGGATTAAACAATGGTCAAATTTTCGTGAGTGCTTCCGGTGGATCAGCTCCATTGACCTATAGCATTAACGGAACGACATTCGTTTCTAGCAACACATTTAATGGGCTTTCAGCGGGAACGTATACTGTTACTGTAAAAGACGCCAATGGATGTCAGCAAACGTTTAACACGACAATCACCGAACCAGCTCCGTTAAGTTTAACCTGTGCAACTACCGTTTCCAACGGTTCTGATGGAACAATTACAGTAACTGGTGCTGGAGGTAATTTACCATATAGCTACAGTATCAATGGAACGAATTTCTATTCTGGTTCACTTTTCTCAGGATTAGCAATTGGCACGTATACCGTTTACATTAAAGATGCAAATGGATGTATTACCAGTATGGAAGTAACGGTTAATACGAGTGGAATTGAGGAATTCAACTTCTCACTTGTAAACGTCTACCCGAATCCAAACAAAGGCGTTTTCGAACTTGAAATTGAGGGAATTGATGGAACGAATGTTGAGGCGAAACTTTTCAATGTTTCCGGACAGCTAGTAAGTTCTTTCCAATTAATCGCGAAAGATGGCAAAGTAAAGCAAACCATTGAAATGAGTAAAAAACTCGCTGCGGGAACGTATTACTTAGGTTTATACAACGAACAAAAAACCATGGTAAAACAATTTATCAAAGAGTAACACCCATTTTTTTTAATAAGGTAAAGGCTGATGGTTCATCAGCCTTTTTTGCGTTTTAAGAAAATCTTAAATAAAATTATTAATTTCACGTCACCAATACACCCACGTATGAACCATTTTATTCGCTTTTCAAGCATTTTTCTACTGCTTTTTTTTAGTTCTTGTACCGCTATTTTCATCCCCGGGAAACAGAAAATAAACTTTACAACGGATAACGACTCGACTGTTGTCTCTTCCGACAAAGAAGAAATTGGTAGAGGTAAGTCTTTTGAATACAAAATATACAAAAGAGGACTACAACAAATCGTCCTTAAAACGCCAGGATACAAGGATGAACATGTTATGTTACGTCCATACCGACGTTCGCCTGCATTCTATCCTCTAGCTGTGTTAGACCTTCCGTTACTCGTTATGGGATATGGTCAAATATTAATCAATCTCGACAAGTCACTCGACTATCCCAAAAATATTGATTTCAAAAATCAAGTTTTCTACGAAGAGCGTACAGAAACTCAACGTTACATCAAAGTGAATTCGATTAAAGTGGATATTAAAGACCAAACAACGGACATTAAAGTGTATTACGTAAACGATCAAGAGGATATCGATGCAAAGCTTTATGAAGAAATTGAACTTCGTAAGAAAAATGATGAGGAAGCGCGATTGAAAGAACAAGAGCGTTTAGACAAAATGAAGAAAAAGAAGAAAAATCAAATTCCATCTACTACATTAAACCAGAAAAAAGATGGGAAGAGTATCTTCACAGACGATACACGTTTTTCGGAAGACCTATTTAATATTTTATTGGAAACAGGTTACGTTGATACCATTAATCGAATCTTTCAAGACGACAACAATACGATGGTTGTTCAGGCAAAAATTCAGAAAATTGATGAATTTATTATTGATGGAGGAACAACAAATTACCGTAAACTAGGACTGGGAATCAGTTGGTATTTATTGAATATGTATGATGAGATTATTGATTCTACACACGTTTATAATTTTTCAGATCCTTTTGTAACAAAGTATTATGTGACACCGGATTATGTGGAGATGGTCGGAGACGCGATTGCTAGAAGCTTTCACGAATTGAGACAAACAGATTTATTCAAAAACAACATTGCCATACAAAATGACTTTTCGTTAAAAGATGCTCCACTGACCTTGACAAAACCAAAATCGGTTGTGAAAGAACTTTCCGATGCTAGTTTAGCAAGCGTGATTATCAAGCGTAAAGATGGCGGACACGGCTCTGGATTCGCGATTACACAGGATGGCTATATTCTAACAAACTATCACGTAATTTCTGGTGAATTAGAAAGCAAACAAGCTGAATTTAAAGTACTATTAGCAAATGGATTATCACTTGACGCGAAAATTGTACGATTTAATCGTGCGCGTGATATTGCTTTGTTAAAAGTTGAATACAACTTTGAAAAAGCTTTCGTGTTGAGCAGCGAGAAGACCTTCAAGAATTTATCAGAGGTTTACACCATTGGTGCACCTAAATCAGTTGAATTGGGACAATCAGTAAGC
>JBEDJV010000013.1:19303-23821 GCA_041172545.1 Bacteroidota bacterium
ATTTCAAATGAAAGAAACTCTAACAATAACAATGTTCTTCAACTTAGTATGAGTATTAATGGAGGAAATAGTGGAGGTCCATTATTTGATAAAACAGGTGTCCTTCACGGGGTGATTCAAGCAAAATTAGTGGGTAAAGACACTGAGGGTGTTGGATTCGCTATTCCAGGCTACCTCATTCCTGACTACTTAAAAATATCTTATTCAAAATAACGGACATGAACTTTTCACTTAAAAATACCACCATCGCCTTCATTTGTTTGTTTTCATTCTACAGTTTTGGACAAGAAATGGGGAAAACTACCTTAAAAGTAGGGGCATCACTTCCGAATGGACTTCTGGGAAATCTAGTTAAATCAGGAAAAGGAGCAACACTCCAATTTAACTCTGACTATATTTATCAAGTTAGGTCACGCTTTTCCATTGAATATTACACTTATGCGCCAAACGATTCAGCTTTCCACACATATTCGAGTGTTAGCGGTGTAAATCCTTACGACCTATTCTTTAAAAAGTTTAATTCAATAGACCTTTGCTTTGGACTAGATTATAATCCATTTCAACAACTTATTCCTGAATTGTATTTTGGTCCTGAATTATTTCTAGGTTCTGATCGCACCACATTTACGGTGGATGATTTTACGAATAATGTTTACACGGATACACAGCGATTTATTCATGGTGGATTCAAAGTGCATGTAGGATATGAAAAAACCTTTGGTAAACTTACACTGTTCACTGAATATAGCATTGCAAAGGCCATTGCAGAGAATTACAACATTCGTTATTACCCTAGAAATTTTGTTGCTACAAATTACCACCAACTTGGACTAGGAATCCGTTTTTAAAACTTAATTATTATGAGATACTTATTATTATCACTTACGTTCTTTATCCTATTTTCATGTACGAAAAAAAAGGATCCTGTCATTGATTTCACTGTTACTCAAAATGCAGCTGGAGTAATGGTTTTAAATGCGAATATTTCAGGGATTTCCGCAAAGAAAATTAATTTTTGTGGATTCACTTGCGGGTTGACAGAAGTTCATTCTACGGACTTAAATCAAGTAGTCTCTAGTATTCCTAATAGCAATTCAATTACGTTAACGATGTCTAAATATGATTACGGGAATGGTAATTATGTAGATTTTAGTCCCAATACCACATACTATTTCACGTGTATTGTTGGAACAAGTGACGGGAAATTTTACCGAACACAGGTTAAATCTTTATTGACTGAATCTAACATACCTTGCAATCTAAACAACAATACGTATACAGTTGTAAGTCAATCGAATTCAAGTCCAATTGACTATGGCGCTAGCACCATCGCTTATTTGTCTGCATCTTCCAATTCATATAAAACATACAATGTACAATTTGGACAATATCAATTTAAATTCACCTTTTTGGGTCAACCAACATCCCAAATTTATACAACTACAACAAGCTCCACTGGATTTACAAGCAACAGGGTTTATATAAAAAACACTTTTTCAGGTGCAACATTAGATAATAATGCAAATTTATATGTGACCAATAACTTAGATGGGACTTTTACCATGGAAATGTGCGAGGGTAATGCAGATGATTGGGTTTACAGTCCTTCATACGTAACTTATAGTTTCAAAGTAAACGGAAACTACTAATACGACGAACAATCTCATTTTAAAGCCAAGTCCACACTTGGCTTTTTTTTTTCTATTCTGCCGATCGAACAAAGCCATTTTCCACGTTTAAACGCATGATCCATATGTTGGATTTATTGGGATTGAATTCAATGGATGTCAAATTTCCTCCACAGCGAATAAAGGATTTTTCTTGAAATGGAAGAGGCGCTTTTGTCAAGGTGAAATTCTCAAAGCACAAAATACTCGTTCCACTTTGATTTGCAGCTGCTGAAAAGGCTTTCCACTTTGTCACTTCTTTACTAAAATTGGTCGCATTCAAGGCGCCATCTCTTTTGATATAAGGATGCGCCGCCATTAGAATTTTTTGTCCAACAAGTGGCTTGACTTCTGTTTCCAGTTTTTTGTAGCTCATCTTTCCTTCACTAACAAGTCCTGCACCTGAAAATAAGCGGATATAAACCATCATTGCATGCATTTCCGAAGAATCGGTCAGGTTTGCCGCTAAAAGTGCTCCAGACTTCTTGTAAACGGGTTTCCAGTTTTCTTTTTCAAGATCTGGAATCAGCTGTTGAAAATCCGCTCGCGTGATTTGTGCAAAAGGAGTCGAGGCAAGACCACTAAAAATAACTAAGAGAACTAATCTTCGCATAGGAACCTGTTTAAACTAAAAAAAGCCGTCTTTTCAGACGGCTTTTCAATTATTCAATAGAAGCTTACGCCTTCAATTTCTTAGAGAAGTCAATCAAGATTGGTGTTGCCACACAAAGTGAAGAGTATGTACCAATCACAACTCCTACAAGCATCGCAAATAAGAATCCTTTGATTGCAGGTCCACCGAAGATGAACATAATCAATACAACCACAAATAAGATCATGGATGTGTTGAAGGTACGACTCAACGTTTTGTTCAATGAACGATTGATGATTTCGTGTTGACTTTCCGTATCTGAGCTCTTACGTAAGTTCTCACGAATACGGTCAAAGACAATCACGGTATCATTCATCGAGTAACCGATGACCGTTAAGATCGCCGCTATGAAGGCTTGGTTCACATCTAAACTAAATGGCAAGTAACCGTGAAGTAAAGAGAAAATCGAAATAACGAAGAATGCATCATGTGCTAATCCAACAATGGCACCAATTGAATACTGCCAGTGTCCGAAACGCAACAAGATGTATGCAAAGATCGCTAACATCGCCAAAGACAAGGCAATCGCTGATGAAGACCATAATTCACTTGAAACTGATGCAGAAATAAAGCGTTGACCTGTAATTTTATGGCTTCCCAATTTTGCATCACACGCATTCAATCCTTCAGTCAATTTTGTTTTAACCTCATCCATCGCACCTTCTTTTTTCAAAAGGTAGTTTGTTACGATATCAACATTATAGTCGTTTGATTTCGTTTTCAAGTCGATCGATGCAATTTCGTTATTTTCAATAAGAACTTTCTCCAAGTTTGCACGAATGTATTCGATGTCCGCTTTTTCTTGGAATTTCACAGAGAACGTATATCCACCTGTAAATTCAACACTTTGTTTTAATCCACGGGAGAAAAGTCCAATCATTCCGATAATTGTTACCGAAATAGAGAAGATGTAGAAATATTTACGGTTTCCTACCCAGTTGAAGTTGAAGTTTTGGAAAAGTCCTTTTGAATACTTCGTGTTGAAAGAAACTGATTTTCCTTTTGATAACCAAGTATTGATAATCAACTCACCAATAACGATTGCGGAGAACAAGGATGTAAAGATACCGATGATCAATGTTGTTGCAAACGATTCGATTTCACCCGTTCCAAAGATTTTCAAAATCAAGGCAACTAAGAAATGCGTAACGTTCGCATCGATGATCGAAGGCAAGGCTTTTCTAAATCCAACACCAATCGCTGACGTTAAATCGAGTCCAGCAGCTTGTTCTTCACGAACACGTTCGAAGATCAAGATGTTCGCATCGACCGCAGTACCAATTGTTAAAACGATACCTGCGATACCTGCTAATGTCAATACCGCTCCAAACGAAGCCAAACATCCGAAGATCAAAACAACGTTAACCGTTAAGGCAATGTTTGCTGCCAATCCTGCTTTTCCGTAATAGAAGAACATGTAAATCAATACCGCTAAGAAAGCTACCGCGAAGGAAATCAATCCAGCTTGAGAGTTTTCAGCACCAATTGTTGGACCTACTTTTTGTAATTCTTTGATCACACATGGTGCAGGTAATGCTCCACCATTTAATAATCCTGCTAAGTCTTCTGCCTCTTGGAACGTAAAGCTTCCAGAAATTTGAGTTCTACCTGTTGTGATTGGATTGATGACACGTGGTGCACTGTAAACAACGCTATCCATGGAAATCGCGATAATGCGGTCTTTGTTTTCTGTAGTCATTCTACCCCACTCGTCTGAACCTTCAGCAGTCATTTCCAAATCCACTGTGATTTTTCCATCTTGTGAATCGTAACCTGTTGACGCTTTTGAAATGTGTGATCCATTCACACGTGCTTTTCCACCTTCAGGAATACGACAAGCGTATAAGAAATAAGCTGTTTTTTTCGATTTGTCATCCACATTCTCTGGCTCAGCAGACCACATGAATTGAACGTCCTCAGGGAATGCACGTTGTACATCACGGCGACGTAAAATCTGATCAACTTTCGATTTATCAGCTAATTCTGTATATCCCATTGCGAATCCACCTACAGGTTTTACCAACTCTGCCAATGATTTCGTTTTGTTATTCATGTTTTTCAAGGAAAGTCCCGCATCTGGTTTGCTTTCTGCAATCGTTGTGTCTTTTGCGATTGTATCGTTTACGACTTCAGCAACTTCTTCCACTTCCATTTGTGTTGACAAACGACTAGTCGTTTGTCAACACAAATGGAAGTGGA
>JBEDJV010000014.1:0-14582 GCA_041172545.1 Bacteroidota bacterium
TTTGCCGAATACCGACCAAACATTGGTGCTTTGTCCTGATTTAACGCAAGGTTCGAAAGTATCCATTTCCTTTGCGACAAATATTGGATTTGAGTTCGACATTCATCCAACAGATACCTTGTATGTGTATGACGGACCATCAACTAGTGCACCATTGTTAGGGGCTTACAATTCCGGAACGAATCCAGTTGGATTCTTTGTTCAAGCATCTTTCCCAAATAATCCTTCAGGTTCAGGTTGTTTAACCCTACGATTCCGTTCGAATGGTGCAAGCGAAGGAACTGGGTGGGTCGCAAATGTTGCATGTGGGAATCCACCTCAACCGATTGAACCGCACATCGAAGCGTTTAAAAACGGAGTTGGATCAAATATCTTAAATCCGTTAGATACAGGTTACGTTGATTTGTGTTTTGGAGACTCTGTTTTATTAACGGCAACACCCTTATTCCCTTACTCTTTGGAGAATACCAATACGGGGTACTCACAAACTGTAGCGAATTGTAATTATACTTGGACAATTGGTGGAGTTGGACAGTTTACCGGAAGTTCTGTTTGGTTTACGCCTCCTGCTCAATCTGGTTATTACGTTGATTTAAAAGTTCAAGATGCCTTCCCGCATCAGGCAAATATTTTCTGCAAAGTCCGGGTTTCCCAAACTCCGTTATTTACAGGAACCGGACCCTTGGCCGACACGGTTTGTCTTGGGGTTAGTACCAATTTGATTGGTGGAGTGACGGCAACAGATACGGTCGGAATCGATATTCCAGGTGGTGAATTTCAAATCGGAGGGGTATTTGCTGGGTTAACATTCTTGCCCGATGGAGCAGGACAAACATACTCTTCAGTAGTACCAATGTCCGGTTTTGATTCAACAGCTGTCATCACTTCTGCAAATGATTTTGATGAATTGTGCATTGATATTGAGCATTCATACATAGGTGATATTGAAATCGCTTTGACATGTCCAAATGGTACAACCGTCTCCCTGATGAATGCTTACAACCAAACACCTTTTGGTTGGAACGAATTGGTGCCAGGTGGATGTGGCAACGGAATTGGCACCTTTCTTGGAAATGACACCAATTTAGATGGTGGAAATCCCGGTACGCCGGTTTGGACTTACTGTTTCTCACCAACAAACGCTACGCTAGGAACGATTTGTGCAGAAGAGGCACTCGGAAATACGGTCATCAATTCGTATGGATTCCCTTCTATGAATCCAAATGGAGTGTATTTGCCGGATGGTGATTTTAATCAGTTTGCAGGTTGTCCGATTAATGGACCATGGACTGTTTCTGTTCAAGATAATCAAGGGGTTGATGATGGATACATTTTCCAATGGGCGATTTATTTCAATGCGTCTTTGTATCCAGAATCCGAAGGATATCAAAACATTGTGATGGGTGATTTTTGGTCATCAGACCCATCCATTATTTCCGGTCAGACAGATACCTTGATTGTTATTCAACCAAGTGTTACGGGAAACACCAATTATACGTACAATGTTACAGATAACTTTGGTTGTCATTACGATACGACAGTGTCGCTTTACGTGTTGCCTACTCCTGTAATATTCGATGATACAATTGCTTGTAACTATGCTTATCAGGTTCAAAATACAGTTTCTTACAGTGGAGGAACTTGGTCGTGTGCAGATACGTCTGTTCACTTTTTACCAAACAATGCTTTCGATAACCCGATCATTAATACCATGCAGGTGGGTGGAATTTACAATGTGATGTACATCGATAATTCGTGTAACGACACCATTGTTTCTCAAATTGAATTTCCACCATACATCTACACGGAATTGTTAGATACGGCGATTTGTAAAAATGCAAATTTTGAATTGTATCCATTAATGGTAAATTCTCAACCCTTACAAGCAGGATACAATCCATTGCAGACCTTCGTTTGGGGTGACGGTTATACGGCTGTTCCGCGTATTGTTAATCAGCCTGGAGATTATCCGTTCTTTTTATCAAACGTTTGTTACACCGTTTCCGATGTGGCTACAATTACCATAAAACCGTGTGACATTACAGCACCGAATATTATTTCCCTTTCTTCACAAGCTGGCAATGAAAGCTTCTATGTGAATTATGAAGGAATTGCAGAATTTCAGTGTTACATTTTGAATCGATGGGGCAATGTGATTTACGAATACAGTGATCCTGCTGGACATTGGGACGGAAAAACAAGCACTGGAGACAATGTTGAAGAAGGAACGTATTTCTACCGTATTGACGCCGTTTTTGAAGGTGGAGAAAAAATACAAAAACACGGATTTGTCGTTGTGAAATACTAGGATTGACTACTTTTGTTCAAAATTGAACAACTATGTCAGATTTGTCTTTTGCACAAGAAATCCAAGAAGGAATTCCAACGTATATTCCCACAGAAAAATCGTGGGATGTACACGTCAATCATGCGCCAAAACGCAAAGATATTCTATCAAAGGAGGAAAAGAAATTAGCTATTGCGAACGCGTTGCGCTATTTTCCGAAAGAGAATCATGCTGAATTAGCGAAGGATTTTGCTGCCGAATTGAAGACTTACGGACGTATTTACATGCACCGTTACCGTCCAACGCACCCAATCTTTGCGCGTCCAATTTCTGAATATCCTGGAAAATCACTTCAGGCTCGTGCCATCATGTTGATGATTCAAAATAACTTGGATCATGCGGTAGCGCAACATCCACATGAACTTATTACATATGGTGGAAATGGCGCTGTTTTCCAAAACTGGATTCAGTACCGTTTAACGATGAAGTATTTGTCAGAAATGACGGACGAACAAACGTTGGTGATGTACTCAGGACATCCAATGGGATTATTCCCTTCACATAAAAATGCACCAAGAGTTGTCGTTACTAATGGAATGATGATTCCGAATTACTCCAAACCAGATGATTGGGAAAAGTTTAATGCACTTGGAGTAACCCAATACGGTCAAATGACCGCTGGATCCTATATGTACATTGGTCCACAGGGAATCGTTCACGGAACAACCATCACGGTTCTTAATGCGGTGCGTAGGTTAGCAAAAAACCGCGATGATATTAGAGGAAAATTATTCTTAACTGCGGGACTCGGAGGAATGTCGGGGGCGCAACCAAAGGCTGGAAATATTGCAGGCGTCATTTCAGTAACTGCTGAGGTGAATCCAAAAGCAGCAAAAACGCGACATGAACAAGGCTGGGTTGACGAAATAATTTCAGACCTAGATGAACTATCGGCTCGTGTCAAAAAAGCACAGGAAGCGAAAGAAGTCGTTTCTATCGCATACCTCGGAAATGTCGTGGATGTATGGGAGAAATTTGATGAAACAGGTGTTCATGTGGACTTAGGTTCAGATCAAACTTCATTGCATAATCCGTGGGCTGGGGGATATTATCCCGCAGGACTCACCTTTAAAGAAGCGAATGAAATGATGGCGAATGACCCGGACAAATTCAAGGAGTATGTTCAGGAAAGTTTGCGTCGCCATGCAGCTTCTGTCAATAAACACACAGAAAGAGGAACGTATTTCTTCGATTATGGGAATGCGTTTTTATTAGAATCTTCCCGTGCAGGAGGAGATGTCATGGCGGAAAACCACATTGATTTTAAGTATCCTTCCTATATTCAAGATATTCTAGGTCCTATGTGTTTTGACTATGGATTTGGGCCATTTAGATGGGTATGTGCTTCTGGGAATCCGGAGGATTTAGCAAAAACAGATGCCATCGCTTGCCGTGTATTAGAAGAAATGATGTTGAGAAGTCCGATGGAGATCCAACAACAAATGGCGGATAATATCCAATGGATTAAAGGGGCGCAAGAAAATAAAATGGTTGTTGGGTCGCAAGCCAGAATCCTTTATGCTGATGCAGAGGGAAGAATGCGCATTGCAGAAGCCTTTAATCAAGCGATTTCGCGTGGTGAAATAGGACCCGTTATTTTAGGACGAGATCATCACGATGTTTCAGGAACGGATTCACCGTACCGCGAAACCTCTAATATTTATGATGGATCCCGTTTTACTGCTGATATGGCAATCCAAAATGTCATCGGTGATAGTTTCCGTGGAGCCACATGGGTTTCCATTCACAACGGTGGCGGTGTCGGATGGGGTGAAGTGATAAACGGTGGATTTGGCATGTTACTCGATGGAAGTGCTGATGCAGACCGCAATTTGAAAATGATGTTGCATTGGGATGTGAACAATGGCATTGCTCGTCGCAATTGGGCAAGAAACGAAAACGCCATTTTCGCTATCAAACGTGCGATGGAAATCGAACCAAATCTGAAAGTCACCTTGCCAAATTTAGTCGATGATCAATTATTGGAGGACATCTTTTAAGGCCTAAACGCTTCTTCTAGAAAGCGTCCTTTACTTGTTGGCATATCGAAGTGAAGCAGAGTGGAGATCGTTTTCGACAGATCGATTAGCTCCCCTTCTTTTTTGATGGACAATCCCTTTGGTGTATCAGGACCAAGTACTAAAAGTGAAATGTGTCTGCATCCTTCACAGCGATCACCGTGATTCACAAATCCAGATTTAACTCCATCTAGATGTCTTCCATGGTCATTGGTGATAAACAATGTCGTTTGATTTTTCATCACCGGATTAGATTGAATCATCGCCCATAAACTTGCTGCGTAGGCATCACATGCCGTGATCGATTGTTGGTATTTTTCCCAATTGTTTGCGTGCCCGTAAACATCAACAGCTAATAAATTAATCAGCATCACATGTGGGGCCTCTGGACTGGTCACCAACTCTGTTACTTTGGCAAATGTTTTTTCATCCTTTCCGTAGCCTAGACCATTTCCGTTTGGCCCACAATAGGTGGAGGCTAAAAATTGATTATTCCATTTTTTATTTTCCGTATTTGCTAGCACATCAAGCTTTCCTTTACTCGCAACGATGTAAGCATCCTTTTTTGAGGCGCCTGTTGACTTCAGGTAATACTGAAACAAAGACGGATTTTTCGGTAAGCTTGTTCCTGAGTTCGAAATGCGCTGATAAACGCCAGTGGCAATAGCGGTGTGTCCTGGAACGGTGTATGTGACACCATTGTTTTTGAAATCCTCGTAAAATGCGCCTTCGTAACGAAGTGAATCACATAAAATCGGACTTAAACGACAAGAAGTATCACCATACGTTTCACTGTATCGAGGACCATCGATTACTAAAATGACCACATACTTCGTTTTGAACGCCTCATTTTTTTGTTGGGCAAAAAAGGCAGGGCTTAGGAGCAAAAAAATGAAGGTGGCAATGTGTTTTTTCATAGATCAAAAATACGCATTATCATCAGTCTTTTTTCCGTCGTTCAGGCTATTTATCTTTTCGAAAGTCTCGATTGTATAGATTCTTCTGTAAGAATAGAGAAAATGTTTTGTTGTCTTTAGGGTATTCTATTTAGTTTCTTCTGGAATGAATTACCTCAAATTTCTTTTTCCACTTTAAGACTTGTTTTTCAAGCAGCTCGTATACAATTGCTGAAATAAGAATGGACAAGAAAACATTTAAAAAGAAATACAAATACATGTTCGTTGAGCCCCATTGATACATAAAACGGATCACGATGATAGGGATCAACACATTACTGAATAAATAAATTCCGTAGGAGATTTTCCCTAAATAATTCAGTGTTTTTTGAAAAGGCAGGTTGAATATGCGGTCCTCATTAAAAATGAAATGAATCATCCCTAATCCTAAAATACCTACATAGAAATATTTTTTAATGACAATAGCAAAAAACGTATCATAGGTATATACAGGATCAATGAAATAGACAACCATGAATAAACTATATAAAATCAGCCTTGTTGATTTACTGATTTTTGCTTGAAAACCGACTTCCTTGTAATGTAAGGCGTAAAGTCCTCCGATAACTAATACGTCAATTCTACTCAGTGTATTCAGGTAAATTTGCCAATAATCCGAATGAACAATGAACAAATACGTTCGAAAAAGAAAACTAAGTGCAATCAATAAAATAAAGGCAGTTTTTAAATTTTTACGAGCGATAAATGCAACGACAAATGGCCAGAAAAGATAAAAATGTTCCTCTACGCAAATAGACCATAAATGTGCATAAGGGTATTGCCAGATTTTTATCGAAATGGCGTGGAAGTTATTGTAAAATAAAATATTGGGCAGGTAATCTGGTGTTTTCTCATTTGCTAAATAAATACAAAGAGGAGTAAGGGCGATCAGTAGAAAATAAGCCGGCCATATCCGTAGGATCCTTCGAAGATAAAATTTTACTATCGAGATTTTGCCCGTATTTTCTTTTTCTGAAAGTAATAAATAGGTAATTAAGAAACCACTGATAAGGAAAAAGATGTCCACTCCAATTCCTCCGTTTGTAAAAGCAGTATTCAGGTAACTTCCAAAATTTGTGAAATCAGTGTGATTTCCTTCGATGGTCATAAATCCAGGCTTACCAAACCAACCACACCATCCTTCAAAGGCATGGGCAAATAAAACTAAAAAAACGGCGGCAAATCTGAGAATATCTATATTCTTGAAATAAACAATTTGTTTCGAATCTTTCATTTAAACGGACAATCTTCTTTTGAAATAATGAATGGAATTCTTCTAAAATTAGTCTTTCAGAATTTTTACTGTTTGGATGTGTTTACCATCACGTGTAACGCGAAGTAAATAAACACCTTTATCCAATTTAGAAATGTCTATTGACTTCGACTGTTGACTTCCATTTAGCATCAATTTACCTTGAAGATCTAAAACTTGAATTTCGTCCGTAGCATGTAATCCGTCGATGTTCAAAATGGATGAAGTCGGATTAGGATAAACACTGAGTCCGTCCTCCGTTAAGTTCGACAAACCACTTATATTAGCATCGTAAAGCACGCGAATGGCAATGGATTTGTGAACAGTTTGCGCTGGAATACCATTATCTGTCATGTCCATATCGACCGTATAAATCCCTGGTTGAACATTCGTTGCGTCAAACGTTAAATTGTACTGTGTGAATTCCCCATTTGGAACGGCAACATATGTCAAAGCACTTGGATGTGAACATTGCAAAGTTGAACTTGTTAATTGTCCAATTTCCGGAGTGCTTACACCAAGTGTAAAGTCAATGGAGTTTAAACTTTTGTGCAATGTATCACCCGTATAAACGTCAATGGTATCGCAAATCAGGCTGCTCATGACAAGTGGTGGGATGTTTGTTGTAGAACTTGCTAAGTTGAAATAGATTTCTTGGTCATCGAGAAAGTCCACTCCATCAAAGGTATTGTAAGGACCATCAAATGCGGTTCCAAGAGTATCAAACTGACCTACTTGAAAATAGTCAAGTCCGTTTCCAATGTTCACACCAACTGTTGCTGGAGTTCCACCAATTCCACCCACTCCTAATGAGGCAGATCCGGTTGTCCATTGCATGTCGCCATAACAAAAAGAGACATTGTTTCCAGTTGGAACGATGGTGTCTTGTCCATCCGAAATAATCAATTGGAAGGTGTTCAATTTGTCTTCCATCATATTCCAATATCCCACGTGGTCCCAAACAACAACAAGCGAATGCGCTGTCAATTTATACCAAACATTTCCACCGTTTGTTGAACGTGTGTCTACATCTGCCCAAAACGGAGCAATCA
Organism: Bacteroidota bacterium; assembly: GCA_041172545.1. Lineage (GTDB taxonomy): Bacteria > Bacteroidota > Bacteroidia > Flavobacteriales_D > Crocinitomicaceae > UBA952. The sequence goes on from JBEDJV010000014.1 coordinate 7,626, forward strand.
TGTTATATGTTGGATCCGGGAAAGGATTTGCTGTAAATGTACTGTAGGGAAGGTCAAAGGAGATGTTTCCATTGTTGTTGATGTATAAACTGTCATAGATAGTTCCGTAGAAACTAAAGTTGAATGGAAGTACAATCACGTTTGAAAATTCATCATCGTTTGGCAACATGGCTAATGTAAATGTCGTATCCAAAGGAATTAAACAATCACAAACTCCTGACTTTTCAGATTTTCCAGTATAACGAATTCCTGTATTAGCAGACTGAACAGTGTTGATCAAGGTTTGATTTGATATCAATCCCTGTGATTTCAAACTTTCGTATTCTTTTGAATCAACTTTAATCGATTGACTATTGACGCTCAAGGTGATAAGCCCGATCATACAGAGTAATATTGCTCTCATTTTAAGTGTATTTGAGTGATATAATTTTAAAATTACAATTTAATTTTTGAGAAACGAAAACAATCAATTGATGGAGCTGTTTTTTAAGTTAAATAATCAAATAAACGTTTGTGCAAATACCATAAAAGTGGTAATTTTGTCGACGATTTAGAGTTTATTTATAATTAATCTAAATAAAAACTGATTATGATTACAGTTACAGATAATGCAAAGAAGCAAGCCATAAGATTGATGGAAGATGAGGGTAAAGAAGGTCTTTTTATCCGTGTTGGAGTGCAAGGTGGTGGTTGTTCCGGATTAATGTATCAATTGACATTTGACAATCAGAATCTGGAGGGAGATAAGTCCTTTGAAGACAATGGAATTAAAGTAGTCGTTGATAAAAAAAGTTACTTGTATTTAATCGGGACAACTTTGGATTTTTCCGGAGGATTAAATGGGAAAGGATTTACCTTTCAAAACCCGAATGCAGACCGAACATGTGGATGTGGAGAGTCTTTCTCTGTTTAAGAAAAAGCTATGGCAGGATATACTGAAAATGAGTTAGCTCAAGATCTCGAAAATCAAGAATATAAATTCGGATTCGTTACGGATATTGAAGCGGATACCGTTCCAATCGGACTCAATGAAGAAATCATTCACTTGATCTCCAAAAAGAAAAATGAACCAGAATGGTTGCTTGAATACCGTCTAAAAGCTTTTGCGATTTGGAAAGAGATGACAGAGCCAGAATGGGCGCACGTACATTATCAAAAACCAGATTTTCAAGCAATCGCTTATTACTCTGCACCAAAACAAACAAAAAAATACGAGTCTTGGGATGATGTAGATCCAGAAATGAAAGAAACCATGAAAAAATTGGGGATTTCTATGGAAGAGCAACAACGGTTAACAGGTGTTGCGGTGGATTTCGTTATGGATTCTGTTTCCGTAGCAACATCCTTCAAAGAAAAACTTGGTGAACTTGGAGTGATATTCTGCTCTTTTTCGGATGCCGTTCAAAATCATCCAGATTTGGTTCAGAAATACATGGGATCAGTGGTTCCAACGACCGATAATTTTTATGCGGCATTAAATGCAGCTGTATTTACAGATGGATCATTTTGTTACATCCCGAAGGGTGTGCGTTGTCCAATGGAATTGTCCACGTATTTCCGAATTAACGCCGGTGGAACAGGTCAGTTTGAACGTACTTTGGTCGTGGCAGACGAGGGGTCATATGTTTCTTATTTGGAAGGATGTACAGCACCACAACGTGACGAAAACCAATTACATGCCGCCGTAGTTGAATTAATTGCCATGGATCATGCAGAAATTAAATATTCCACCGTTCAAAACTGGTATCCAGGTGATAAAGAAGGAAAAGGTGGTGTCTTTAACTTTGTTACGAAACGTGGAATGTGTCATACTAGCGCGAAAATATCTTGGACTCAAGTGGAAACAGGTTCGGCTGTCACTTGGAAATACCCATCGTGTATTTTAAAAGGTGATCATTCCATAGGTGAATTTTATTCTGTAGCGGTAACGAATCATTTCCAACAAGCAGATACGGGAACAAAAATGATTCATCTCGGTAAAAACACCAAGAGTACGATTATTTCGAAAGGAATATCCGCAGGAAAATCGCAAAACTCCTACCGTGGACTCGTTCAAATAAATAAAAGTGCACAAAACGCACGCAATTTCTCTCAGTGTGATTCACTATTGATGACGGACGAATGCGGAGCACATACCTTTCCGTACATCGAATGTAAAAATCCAAGTGCCAAAATTGAACATGAGGCTACGACTTCAAAAATTGGAGAAGACCAATTGTTTTATTGCATGCAACGTGGAATCAGTGAGGAAAAAGCAATTAGCCTCATCGTGAATGGTTATTGTAAAGAAGTTTTAAACCAACTACCGATGGAATTCGCTGTGGAAGCACAAAAGTTGCTCGCCATAAGTTTGGAAGGTAGTGTTGGATAAACATAAGAATATTAAAAGAATTTGTTCTGATTAAGAAAAGATAAGAGATGATTAAAATTGAAAATTTACACGCAAGTATCGACGGAAAAGAAATCCTGAAAGGATTAAACTTAGAAGTCAAAGCGGGAGAAGTTCATGCGATTATGGGTCCGAATGGTGCCGGAAAAAGTACACTCGCAAGTGTATTAGCTGGACGCGAAGACTACGAAGTAACGGCTGGATCAGTTGATTTCGACGGAACGGATTTATTAGAATTGTCCACGGAAGATCGTGCCAGAGAAGGCTTGTTTTTAGCTTTTCAATATCCAGTAGAGATTCCTGGTGTTTCCAACATCAATTTTCTTCGTACGGCTTTGAATGAAATTCGCGCCTACAAAGGAGAAGATCAAATTTCAGCGAAGGATTTCATGGCCATGGTTCGTGAAAAATCTGCCATTGTTGAATTAGATAGTAAATTGGCTTCTCGCGCAGTGAACGAAGGATTTTCAGGTGGGGAGAAAAAAAGAAATGAAATTTTCCAAATGGCGATGTTGGAACCGAAATTAGCGGTTCTTGATGAAACGGATTCTGGTTTGGACATCGACGCCCTTCGCATTGTAGCCAATGGAGTGAATACTTTGAAATCGGATAAAAATGCGACAATCGTAATTACGCATTATCAGCGCCTACTCGATTACATCGTTCCAGATTTCGTTCATGTTTTATACAATGGCCGAATCGTCATGACTGGAACCAAAGACTTGGCATTAGAATTAGAGGAAAAAGGATACGATTGGATTAAAGATTCAATTGACGCGTAAGAAGAAGCAATGGAAAACTCGAATAAATTAAGTCAATTTACAAGTCGATTTAGCCCTACAGAAATTGAAGGACTAAAGCCCATGGCGGCAATGGCTCGTACATTTTTGTCGGGAAATGACTTTCCTACCACAAGAGTAGAACGTTTTAAATACACACGGTTGACAAAATTGGCAAATGCACAATTTGAATTAACCAATACAGATACTACTTCTGATTTTCGCAAGCATCAAGTTTGTGCTGATTCCATCGCTATTTACATCGTGAATGGAAAAGTACACGTACCGCTTGAAACTTTACCTGCAGGACTTACCATCGATTTAATATCTTCCTCAAATAGCCTACCGACTTCCACAGTGAAAGACGTTTTTGCTGCAATGAACATCTTGTATGCGAAATCAGGCGTTTGTGTGCATGTAGCAAAAAATACAGTAATTGAATCGGTGATTGAAATTGTTCACGTTTGCACAGGTTCATATGCAGGATTTACCCGTCACCATGTTTCCGTTGGTGATCATGCGCAAGTAAATGTTGTTTTGACATATGTTTCTGAACAGACAAACGAGTGTTTTTCTCATGTTCATACATCAATGGAAGTTGGGAAGAACGCACATGTGAACGTGGAGAAAGTTCAAATGGAGTCGTCTGAAAAGTATTCATTTTGTGATGAAGAGATATGGCAAGATGCGGATTCCGTGTTTCAAATCAATAGCTTGACATTAGATGGTAATTTGGTTAGAAACGATTTACATATTCAAGTCCAAGGTGAGCACGCAGAAACGCACCTAAATGGAATGTACATGTTGAAAGGTCAACAACACGTAGCGAATTACACGACAGTTGATCACCAGGTGCCAAATTGCGAAAGCCACGAGCTTTACAAAGGCATCATGGATGATAAATCAGTATCAGTCTTCAACGGGAAAGTTTTCGTCCGCAAAGACGCACAGAAAACAAATGCGTACCAATCCAATGCGAATGTGTTAATTAGTGACGATGCTAGCGTGAATTCAAAACCTGAATTGGAGATTTATGCAGACGATGTGAAATGTTCCCATGGTTCTACAACCGGACAACTAGACGATGAAGCAATTTTCTATTTGCGCGCAAGAGGTTTGTCCGAGAAAAGTGCCACGCAATTAATGTTGACGGCGTTTATGTCGGATGTGTTAGATAAAATAACCATTCCAGCCGTGAAAACGAACGTATTCAAAATCATCAATGAACGATTTAATTGGGAATTAGAATTATAAGGTTCAGACCACAAATACTTAATAACGAAAAAGCCCCTGACAGAATCGTCAGGGGCTTTTCTATTTCTTATGGTTAAGTCTAACCATTCAAGGCTTCTGCTCCACCAACAATCTCAAGGATTTCATTGGTAATCGCCGCTTGACGTGCTTTATTATAACTTAATTTAAGGCTTTTCTGTAGTTCATTTGCATTATCAGTCGCTTTATGCATAGCCGTCATACGAGCACCATGTTCAGCCGCGAATGAATCACGAATGGATTTGTACAATTGAAGTTTTAATGATTTAGGGATTAAATCTTCCACGATTTCCATCTTCGATGGTTCGAATAAATAATCTCCTGTATTTTCACCTTCAGTTGCTGTTGGAACGATTGGTAAGAACTGTTCCGTTTCCACAAATTGTGTTGCTGCGTTAATAAAGCGATTGTAAACTAAAACAATTTTATCAAACGATTTATTGTGAAACTGAAGAATGATTTCTTCAGCTAATTCAGCCACAACTTCGAAGCGTAAGTCAGCATATACATCTTCCATGTTTTCAATGCGTTCGTTGGCAAAATTATGCTCTGTTCGCTTGTAAACATCTCTGATTTTCTTTCCAATGCTTAAAACATGAACATTGGCATCTTTATAATCCTCTTGGATAAGAACGCCAACACGTTTGATAATGTTATTATTGAATCCACCACACAAACCACGGTTTGATGTAATACCAACAACTAATACATTTTTCACTTCGCGTTGCTCTGAATAAGCATTCTCAGAAAGATCTAGTGTCGCACTTAAGTTCTCTAAGATTTCTTTCAATTTTCCAGCGTATGGACGCATTTGCGTAACTGCATCTTGTGCACGTTTCAACTTCGCTGCAGAAACCATCTTCATAGCTGAAGTGATCTGCATCGTTGAACCCACAGAGGAGATTCGGTTACGTATTTCTTTTAAATTAGCCATTCTTGATGTTTATCTTCAATCAAATGATGGGGAATAATTAGAATTTCTCAGCGACTTCTTTCGCAACTTTCGTCAAAACAGCTTCGATTTCATCTGTGTATTTTCCAGCTTTCAATGCCACTAAAGTGTCAGCATGTTTCGCTTCTAATACAGTCAAGTAATCTTTCTCGAAGTTTTTCACTTGGTTGGTTGGAACATTTTGAATAAGTCCTTTAACACCTACATAGATGATCGCAATTTGTTTTTCAACTGGGTATGGATCACCTTCTTTTTGTTTCAAGATTTCTACGTTACGCGCTCCTTTGTCCAAAACGTTTTTCGTTGCTGAATCCAAATCTGAACCGAATTTCGCAAACGCTTCTAACTCGCGGTACTGTGCTTGATCTAATTTCAAGGTACCAGCAACTTTTTTCATCGATTTAATCTGAGCAGATCCTCCTACACGAGAAACGGAGATACCTACGTTAATCGCTGGACGAATACCAGAGTTGAATAAGTCACCTTCTAAGAAGATTTGTCCATCTGTAATCGAAATCACGTTTGTTGGGATATACGCCGAAACGTCACCTGCTTGTGTTTCAATAATTGGAAGAGCGGTTAATGATCCACCACCTTTTACTTTATCTTTCAATGAAGCAGGAAGGTCGTTCATTTGTTTAGCGATGTTGTCATCAGAAATAACTTTCGCTGCACGCTCTAATAAACGAGAGTGAAGGTAGAATACATCTCCAGGGTATGCCTCGCGTCCTGGTGGACGACGTAACAACAACGACACCTCACGGTATGCAACCGCTTGTTTTGATAAATCATCATAAACAATCAATGCTGGTTTACCTAAATCTCTAAAATATTCACCTACAGCTGCTCCAGTCATTGGTGCGTAAAACTGCATAGGTGCTGGATCAGATGCGTTGGAAGCGACAACCGTAGTATAGGCCATTGCACCTGCATCCTCTAATTTCTTAACGATTCCTGCAACCGTTGAACCTTTTTGTCCAATAGCTACATAAATACAATAAACAGGCTCTCCACGATCGTAAAACTCACGTTGGTTGATGATGGTATCAATCGCAACAGTTGTTTTTCCTGTTTGACGGTCACCGATAATCAACTCACGTTGTCCACGGCCAATTGGAATCATCGCATCCACCGCTTTGATACCTGTTTGAAGAGGCTCAGTTACTGGCTGACGAAAGATAACTCCTGGTGCTTTACGTTCGATTGGCATTTCGAATAACTCACCAGCGATTGGTCCTTTACCATCAATTGGTTGTCCTAATGTATCAATTACACGACCTACAACGCCATCACCTACTTTTACAGAAGCGATTTTTCCAAGACGACGAACGGTGTCACCTTCTTTTACATTTGATGATCTTCCTAATAATACAGCTCCTACGTTGTCTTCTTCCAAGTTCAATGCAATTCCTTGCATTCCACCTGCGAATTCAATTAATTCACCGTATTGAACACCATTCATACCGTAGATACGTGCAATACCATCTCCTACTTGAAGAACGGTACCTACTTCTTGTAATTCTGCTTCAGAGCGAAATCCAGAAAGTTGTTCTCTTAAAATTGCG
>JBEDJV010000015.1:0-13645 GCA_041172545.1 Bacteroidota bacterium
GTTCAATATTTGTCAAACTCGGCATTTTAGCTGCTTGACTTGGATCTTTTTGTATTGCCATAATGGAATCTTCCATCTGCTTGATGCTGGTTTTCAATTCCGTTTTTTTATCCGTTTTTGCGGGTCCCCCACATGATTCAACAAAAAGGGCAAAACTCAGCAGGATGAAAAAGGAGTAAATTGATCTCATATCATTTTTGGTTTTTTACCTCCTGGAAAGGACATTTTATAATCGATGTCAATTCTTCCTGAAGCAATATTTTGTAGTCGTTTTGTTAACATTTTCTTTTTCAACGGTGACAGATGATCCGTAAATAAAATTCCTTCGATGTGATCGTATTCATGTTGAATGATTCGTGCGGCATATCCGTCAAATGTTTCTTCGTGGAATTGCCAATTTTCATCGAAGTAGGTAATGAGTACTTTCTCTTTACGAAAGACGTTCTCACGAATTTTAGGAATGGATAAACATCCTTCTTGGAAGGACCATTTCTCACCAGATTCTTCCTCAATGATTGGATTGATGAAAACCTTTTTAAAATCCGAAATACCCTCAGCTCTTGGATCTGGCTCGTCGTCTTCTTCATCAGCGAATGGACTTCCATCCACGATAAATAAACGGATGCTTTTACCGATTTGGGGTGCAGCGAGTCCTACACCTTTTGCGTGATACATCGTATCAAACATATCCGAAATCAACTTGGATAGATCTGGGTATTTTTCATCAATTTCCTCAGCTTCTTTTTTTAGAACTGGGTCTCCGTAAGCAACAATGGGTAAAATCATGTGGCAAAATTAGTGAATTCCTTACTTAAATGATTGTTGAGAGAGGTAATCTTGTAAAATCAAAGTAGCTGCAAGTTTGTCAACGAGTGATTTTTGTTTCATTTGCTTTTTCTTTCCTACGAGATGTATGGTCTCCATGGCACGAGATGAACTAAATCGCTCGTCCTGTAAAACTATACTGCACTGAGGAAATTGTTTTGCTAATGCCTCCTTTAACAAACGTACATTTTCGGTAATATGCGTATCCGATCCATCTAACCTTGTTGGATAACCTAAAACCATTGTTGAAATGGATTCCTTGCTTGTCAGTTGACTTAAAAAATCCATCAAAGTGCTCGAATCGACAGTCGTCAAGGGACTGGCAATAATGGCATTTTGATCCGTAATCGCTAGGCCTGTTCGCTTTAATCCGAAATCAATTGCTACTATTTTTGACATCTAACAAAATTACGAAACAATATCAGATACGTAAAGATTTTACTTACTGCATGACAATTTGAAGATGATTGCTTAATTTCACGCAGCTATTTATTACTGTCAAATGAAAATCTCCTTTTCAACTCATTTTCTCCTAAGCATTTCCATCCTTTTCCTTCTTTCCTGTACAAATCAACCTGGAAAGTCCAAAGAACAAGCGACTTCAAAAAAACGCATTGTTTTTACTCAAGAAAATAAAAACCTTGAAGTATTTGAAAAGTACGCGCAAAAAACGGACAACAATAAAACGTTAACTAAGATTCAAAGCCTTTTTTACACGGACTCAGACGGAAATACAACCGAGGCATTTGCTTGGATTGACAAGAATATGGAAATAGTAAAGCTGCAGCAAAATGAAAACAAAACATCTGGTAAAAAAATAGAACGTATTTTTTATTTCTTAAATGGACTCAAAACCATGAGTCGTCAAATCGTTTATCATTACGAATTAAAAGATCATGGTTTCTCCGAGGAACGAAGCTACTATAGTTTAACTGGTGCTGTCATTGCGACTTTTAATCGTTACGCTGCTACCGAAGAATTAGATCTTGCGACATTAAAAAAGACAGAAAAACGAGCACTAAATCATCAAACTTCTTTAGCTATTATCAAACGCACAGGAGATTTTGAAACGCGCTTCCGAGGTTTTGATGAAGCCTTTGGACGAAAATTCATCGTTCTAGGAACAGAGAAACAAACCAGCACCATCGCATTCAACGTGGAAAGCCCAATTCTAAAGCTATTAATGACTTCGGAGAAGCAACAGAAAAACAAACTTTTAGAAGTTCAGTTTTCTCCTATTACAGAACCAGATGGATTTACTTTTCAAGCCCTTGTAGACTTAACTTTTGCGTCAACAGCTCCTTAGTGAACTTTTTTCCTTTTCAAGCGTATTTACAACACAACAAATTATGACCGTTTTGATAAAAAAATATACCACATCGAATAAAACCATCAAGTACCTAATGATTCTTAGTTTCATGATGCTCTTCGGATTTCAGTCCGCATGGTCGCAACAAATGAAATTAACGGGGGTCATTTACGATACATCCAATGTCGTTCCAATTAAAAACGTTTCCGTCATGGCTTTAAGACTGAAGGATTCCGTTTTATTGAATTTTACGCGAACCAATCAACTGGGAGAATACACCTTAACGGGCTTTCCCATTGATACCTTTCAATTAATTATTGAGCATCCAAAATTAGAAACGCGCACGTTTTACATCATTGGAAGTAAAGATAATTACGACATCAAAGTCCCACGCATTCAGTTGTTGCAGAAGACACAAAATATGCGCGAGGTAACGGTTCTTACGAATAGAAATGCGATTTACTTTAAAGGAGATACCTTGGTTTATGTGGCCGATTCATTTAACGTCGGACAAAATGCGGTTGTTGAAGACTTATTAAAAAAACTTCCTGGAATTAAGGTTGCTGATGATGGAAGCATTACCTCACAAGGAAAAGAAATTAGTAAAGTTTTGGTGGACGGAGATGAATTCTTCGGCTCCGATCCGACCATCGCGACACGTAACTTAGGCGCGAAGGGAGTTGAATCTGTACAAGTCTACGAAAAGAAAAACGAAGACGCTGCGGTTGGTGAAGATGATAAAATCCAAGTGCTCGATCTGAAACTAAAAGATAGTGCAAAAAAAGGGTACTTCGGTAAAATTTCAGGCGCCACCGATTTTGGACTCGTTCGCGATAATCCTTTCTATAAACTTTGGCTTTGGTGACATGAATAAATTCGGGCTCGACAACGAACGAAACAGCAGCGGAATGACGATGTGGGATCAGTCCAGTCGTAACAACAACTCTGGTATTCCTCAAACATTAAAAACCGGAATTTATTATACCGATAAAATTGGGAAAACGGGGAAAATCGGATTCAACTATTCATACATCGAGAACCGATTAAATGCGGTGACAAGTAGTCAATCTCAATACTTTTTACAACAAGACAGTTCTTATTTCACCAGAGATTCTTCGGCAAATGTTTCTAAAAACCTTTCGCACCGATTTAACTTAACGTACTCAGTAAATTTAGATTCACTTACCTATTTAGAGGTTCGTCCAAACTTGCATATGGATATGGGTGAAACTGATAATTTCAGTCAAAACACCTTCTTGACAGATTCACTGGTTTCATACTTAGGAACGGGCATTCGAAATAAAAACAATTCCAAAGGAATAAGCAGTAATTCAGAAGCACTTTTGAGAAGGAAATTCAAAAAAGTCAACCGTGAACTAGAATTGAAATACATCCTAAGCACGAGTTCTAATCAATCAGATGGTAGTTTGTATACCTTGAAAAACGGTGCCTTATCCGACACGGTCGACCAAAGTAAAATCAACGACAATGGAAGTACAACCAACTATGGAATCCTGACATACACGGAGCCTTTTGCGAAAAAATGGAAATTCCAATTGGAATATTATTTGGAATCGGGAAAATCGAATCAAAACAAGCAAACCTTTGAAAAGGATGCATTTGGTAACTACACACAAGCAGTGGGATTATTCACGAATCAATTCGATAATAAACGCTTTCAACAACGCGGGACTGGTGTATTGATCTTCGAACACCGTCAACACACCTTTACGGGAGGGATTGGCTTTAGGAACATCGAAGTACAAAGTACAAACTTGATTACGTCCGTTGTGACCAATCAAAATATCAACAACTTCCTACCGAAATTCTCTTACCAGTTTAAACCGAGCATGAGTAAACGAATTTCATTGAATTATTCAACGGCTTCCTCGCCTGCTGCCATCAATGATTTGCAACCAGTTCAAGATAATACCAATCCAAATAGAATACAAATTGGTAATCCCGACTTAAAACCAAATTATGTACACAATTTGCGTCTGAATGCCAATGTTTGGCAAGCACTTTCTGGTCGTTATTTCTGGTCAGGTGGGAACGCAAGTTTAACAAACAATGCATTTGCGACGTCTACAACATATGACCAATATGGACGAACGGTTGCCCAAACAAAGAACGTTGACGGGAATATCTTTGCAAACGTATTTGCTGGAGGTGGATTCCCAATCTTCAATCGAAAAATTGATTTAGCACCAAATATTAATGGTTCATACAACAAGTATACAAACTTCATTAATGGTCAAGAAAATGTAACGAAAACAACAGCGCTTACAGGAGGATTGGATATTGAACTGAAACTAGATTCATTGAATATCACTATTGGGAATTCATACACGTACAACAATCCTGTTAGTTCACTATCGAGCATTTCGAATCAACCTTACGCCACACAAAAGTATTTTATCGATGGAGAATGGAGATTGCCACATCACATCCAAATAAAATCAGATGCAACTTACACCATCAATACAGGTAGAGCTGCGGCCTTCAATCGAAACATTTTCATCATTAATTTTGAAATCAGCAAAGCCTTTTTACCTACAGAAAACATCATTCTTGCCCTTTCTGCTAACGATATCTTAAATCAAAATTTAAATCTACAGCGTCAAATAAATGGCAACGTGATTACGGATAATTACACACAAATTATTTCTCGCTATTTTCTAGTGAAATTAACGTACAAATTCAACAACAATAAAACAAAAGAAGATGATTTTAAAGGCTGGCATTAAGCTACTCGTTTTGATTCTTTGCCTTGGATTCAACGCGAACAGTCAATACATTTCTTCAGGAAAAATAACCTTCGAACGAAGAACCAACCTGGAGAAAAGATTCACCGACCAACGAATGAAAAGAATGGTCACGGAAGAAAATAAAATCCGAACGGAATTATTTACCTTGTATTTCACGGACAGTTCTTCCGTTTTCAAAGCCGTTCCTCAAGACCGTGTTGATGACATGGCCTGGATGACGACAAAAAATAGTTATGCTCAAAACTTGATTTCAGGTAAACAATTGACGGTGCTTGGACTCATGGGACAAAACATCTATGTTCAAGATAGTTTACCAGCTAGAAGCTGGCAAATTACAGATAGCAAAAGAAGTATCTGTGGATATGAATGCCGCAAAGCAGTCTATCAGAAAAATGATAGCACGCGCATTTACGCATGGTATACAACGGCATTAGTTCCTTCGGTCGGTCCGGAAGGATTCTGTGGCCTACCTGGAACGATACTGGGCTTAGCAACAGAAGATGGTGGAATTATATACTTCGCGAAAAAAGTGGAGGAAATGAATCCAACAAAAGAACAAATGCTCATTGAGGTAGGAAAAAACAAACTTTTCACTCTGAGTGAACTTCGCATCAAAATTGAAAAAGATTATGGCAATACGCCTTGGGGTAAACGCATGTTTGATGACTTATTCCGTTGGCTGTAAAAAATTAAATACAAACCTATGAAAGGAATTATCTTAGCGGGAGGATCCGGAACAAGACTTCATCCACTAACGTTGGCAGTGAGCAAGCAATTGATGCCTGTTTATGACAAACCAATGATTTACTACCCACTTTCCATTCTCATGAGTGCTGGTATTAAAGAAATTTTAATCATCTCGACTCCGCATGACCTTCCACATTTTGAAAAATTATTGGGTGACGGACAAAACCTAGGCTGTCAATTCTCTTATGCAGTTCAAGAAGTGCCGAATGGACTAGCTCAAGCATTTGTGATTGGGAAGTCATTCATCGGAAATGATAAAGTCGCATTAATTCTTGGCGACAATATTTTTTACGGCGTTGGAATGGATACGCTTTTGAAAGAAAACAATAATCCTGAAGGCGGTGTAGTTTACGCTTATCACGTAAGTGATCCAGAACGTTATGGAGTTGTTGAATTCGACGAGCAAATGAATGCTGTTTCCATCGAAGAAAAACCAAAAACACCAAAATCGAATTACGCTGTTCCTGGATTGTATTTCTACGACAACAGCGTGGTTGAAATTGCAGAAAATCTACTTCCTTCTCCTCGTGGTGAATACGAGATTACAGATGTCAATGCAGAATACCTGCGACAAGGAAAGTTAAAAGTGGCCGTTCTTGATCGCGGTACTGCTTGGTTGGACACGGGAACGTTCGCGTCTTTAATGCAAGCAGGACAATTCGTTCAAGTGATTGAAGAACGTCAAGGACTAAAAATCGGTTGTATCGAAGAAGTGGCCTACCGCAATGGATTTATTAGCAAAGATCAATTAAAACAAATCGCTGAACCACTTGTTAAAAGTGGATATGGATCTTATTTGCTCCAACTGATAAAATAAAAATGACTACACTCGAAACATACGGTAAACGAATTGAAAAAGAAATTTTATCCTTTTCTTTTCCAAGAACACCATTGAATTTATACGATCCATTAAGGTACTTCATGACTTTGGGTGGGAAGCGAATGAGGCCGATGTTGACACTAATGTCAGCCAAGTTATTTGATAAATCAATGGATGAAAGTATTTCCGCTGCTCTCGCTGTAGAATTATTTCACAATTTCTCCCTAATTCATGATGACATCATGGATGATGCTCCACTCAGAAGAGCGAAACAAACCGTTCATGAGAAATGGAATACCAATATTGCCATTTTATCTGGCGATGTGTTATTTGTAAAAGCTTACGAGGAGATTTGCAAAAATCCACCACATGTAATCCCTGAACTTTTAACGCTGTTCAATAAAACCGCTGTTGAAGTCTGTGAGGGTCAGCAAATGGACATGGACTTTGAAACGCGAAATGATGTTTCCAGTGAAGAGTACATTGAAATGATTCGATTGAAAACATCCGTTCTACTTGGCTGTGCATTAGAAATGGGCGCAATCATTGGAGAAACCTCTCTTGAAAACCGCAAAGCGTTATATGATTTCGGTGTCCACCTAGGAATAGCCTTCCAAATTCAAGATGACCTATTGGACCTATATGGAAATCCAGAGAAAGTTGGAAAACAAGTTGGAGGTGATGTCCTTGCTAACAAAAAAACGCTACTATCCATCCTAGCAAAATCACATGCTTCTGACGATCAGTTAATTAAATTGAATTCCCTTCAAAACGAACAGAATCAAACCGAGAAATTAACACAAACGATTTCTATTTTTGAAACCTTGTCGATTCAAGAGCATTGTAAAAATGAAATGTCTAAGCATTATACGCATGCAATGAGTGCATTGAGGACTTTGTCAAGCAACATTTCTTACCATGAATTAGAAGAACTTGCGGAATATTTATTTCACCGTGATTATTAAGGAAACTATTTGTAACCATAAGAATTTTTAGTAAATTCGTCCCACTTATAAATTAATTAATTATGAAAAAAATCTACTTATTAACTGCTTTGGCATTTGCTAGCTTAGGTGTTTCTGCGCAGAAACAAAAATTAGCAGCAAAAGAAATGAATGTGGAAATCATTCAACAACCAACTGTAAAACCTGCTACTCAGCAAAAGGTTACTATTTGGTCTAATGATTTCTCTACTGCTTCACAATGGGCGTTTTCGAACGCAACGAACGATAACCAAGATTGGGTTATTTCTACGAGTACATCTGCCGCACTTGGATACCAAACAGGTGCATGGGTTGATCCAAACAACACAGTAACGAACGAAAACGGTTATGCTTTGTTTGATTCTGATGCTGTTGGACAAGATGGTGGAAATCAAGATGCATTTATGACATTTACTGGTTCTATCGACTGTTCGACGTACCCAAATGTTGTTCTTGAATTTAACCAACGTGTTCGTATGTGGCAAACTACGGAAACGATCTTTGAAGTGAGTAATGATAATGGCGCTACATGGATTCAGTTTCCTGTAAACTTGGATAAAGCAACAAGTACACTTTACCAAGAAAATGCTCAAGTAAACATCTCTTCAGCAGCAGGTGGACAAGCGAATGTTAAAATCCGTATGCGTTACATCGGTTCTTGGGATTACGCTTGGTTAGTAGATGACTTGAAAATCGTTGAGCAACCAGCTTACGACTTACGTTCATTAGCTCCATTCGTAGCGGGAACAAACAACCTTGGTCTTGAATATGGTAAAACACCAGTTGCTCATTTAGATGCATCTTATGACATCGGTGGTTCTGCATTCAACTTTGGTTCAGCGACAAATACAAACACTGTTGCAAACGTAAACTTTGGTTCCGGATTATCATACAACTACAGCATTGGGTCTATCGTAACAAACGATACAATTGCTTACGGTGCTACTGAAACGCCAAACTTAACTGTAGGTGTTTACAATGGAGCGTACACAGTTTCTTCTACAGAAGAAGCATCTGGAAGCGCTTTGTTTGCTAATAACACAAAAAACCGCAACTTCGAAGTGACAAACAATGTGTATGCATTGGATGGAATTGGTGTGAATCCTTCTTTAGATCAAACAACTACAACACTTGGATCTAATTCATTTAACACTCCAACTGGAACGATTTTCGCAAACATGTATCACTTACGTGGTGGAAACACAAACAACGTTGTTGTTTCTTTAGAAATTGGAATTGCTAGTACAACAAATGCAGGAACGAATATTCAAGTTGCGATGATCGATACAGCTACTTTCTTTGCAGATGGATACCAATCATTGTCTGACGTAAACGGAAATGTTGCTGAAAGTGACTTTTACACAGTAACAGCAGCTGACGTTTCAGCAGGAAAAATCACTGTATTCTTCCCTCAACCAGTAGTTTTAGCTGATGACGCTTACTACGCAGCTGTTTTAACAGAAGTGAATGCAGCAACGAACATTCGTATCTTAAACGACGAAACAGTTCTTCAACCATCTTACGCATCAATGATTCACTTAATTGGTGATGCTACTTACTCTAACGGTAATGCTTTCGCTATCCGTATGAATATGGGTGTTTTAGGATTGGACGAATCTGCTAACGCAAATCTTTCAGTTTACCCTAACCCATCTTCTGAAGTGGTAACAATTGAAAGTAACATCACTGAAGGTTCAATTCAAATCATTGACTTGACTGGAAAAGTTGTTGCTAACCAAACGGTAAATGGAACTGCTACAGCATTCAACACTACAGCTTTAACAAACGGAATGTACACAGTTATCCTTACAAATGGATCAACTGTTGAAACACGTAAATTCATTGTTCAACACTAAGAACAAGAAGTAAAGTAAATTGGGAAACCGCTCAGAAATGGGCGGTTTTTTTTATCTCAAACAAAACCCAAGGACACTATCCACGAAATCATCTGGTGACTCAGCATGTACCCAGTGTCCAGCATTTTCGATGCTAACTAATGAAGAATCCGGGAAATACGCTTCAATAACAGGAATGTCTTCGTCTAAAATATAATTGGACAACGCTCCACGAATAAACAAGGTAGTAATCAACACCTCATCCTCAGGTAGCGCACTTAATATCTCCGGCATGGCCGCTTCCAATACAGGAAAGTTAAGCCTCCATGAAAGCTTACCTTTTTCCTTCCAATACAAGTTTTTTAGTAAAAACTGTCGAACACCTTCCGAATCAATAAATTGCTTTAAAATCTGTTCCGCTTCGCTTCGAGCAGACATTTTGGTTAAATCGATGCGGTTAAATGCCTCCAAGATATGTTGGTGATGCATTGGATAGGATTTTACTCCCATGTCCACCACAATAAGCTTCTCCAGGAAATGCGGGTGTTTTTGTGCAAAATGCATGGCAACCTTCCCTCCCATCGAGTGCCCAAGTAAGATAACCTGCTGCAACTCCAACTGTTGAAATAAATGAACCAAATCCTCTACCATGATTGGGTAGGAAAAATCGGATGACCATGGTGAATGACCATGGTTTCTTAAATCCACTAAAATGACACGGTAGTACTCCGCAAATTTCTTCGCTTGTGTCTGCCAATTATCGGAAAAACCAAAAAGTCCATGTAAAATCACCAGAGGCTGACCCTCCCCCATTTCACGATAAAACAATTCCATTACAGCGCTTTGTTAGAAATTAAGCTTGCTTTGAATTGTCGATCATTAATGGAAGTTAAAATCGATGTCATTTTTTGAGTGCTGATCAATGTAGAATCATATTGAACATGAACAACTTGTTCTTTTTGCTCTTCCACGAAGTTTACTTCCACACGTTCTACGGCACCAGTCTTTTTTAATTCTTTACGAATAGACCCTCCACATCCCATTTGACAAACCATGCCTTCAACGTTAAAGTCAGCCTGACTATTCGCGTGTACTTCTAAAGGCTTTGTTTGTTTGACAGTAAGAGGAACTGACTTTTCTTTTGTCTCTTGACAAGAAAAAAGTACTACAACAACGAGAGAATAGTAGAACATTTTCATTCTACAAAATTACGAAGTTTATGCTGAAAATTGCGGTTTGTTTAGTACATTTGAAAAAAACTGAATCATGAGAATCGTACTTGCAGCTCTTTTTATCTCGACTTTGATCTTTTCTTCTTGTAATAAATACACTGAAGGACCTAATTATTCTATGTTAACAAGAAAAGCACGTTTGTGTAATGATTGGGAATTGAAAGCATATTCCATCAGTGGAAACAATGCCTTTGATCAAGATTATACGACCAAATTAAGCATCGACAAAGATGGAACTTATTCCATGTCTACAACATTCAACGCTTTAGGACAAATCCAAGGTGATTATTCAAATGGACGTTGGGAATTTGCTGAAAAAGATGAAATGCTTTATTTCTACGAAGACACGACATCGAAACCGACGCACGAATACAGCATCAAGGAATTACGCAATAAAGAATTGGTTATTGTGGAAGACATTTTCCAAACAGGAGAATCTCACCGTTTTACCTACGTGCCTCAATAAGAAACAAAGGCTAAGCTTAAACGAAGTTCGGATCCACTTCCATGACATGAGAACAGTTATCACACGTTCTCATTTCTTCCGAACCGTAAAATTCTTTGAAGCGAGGAATGAAATCCTTCTCAATATTTTCTAAAGGAAAACGATACGTTTTTAAATGATGGTTGCATTTTTCACAAAACCACATTAATCCATCCTGTAGATCCGTTCCCTTGCGCACGCGCTCAATGACCAATCCAACAGTGTTCTCTCCTCTAGCTGGAGAATGTGGCGTGTTCGCTGGAAGTAAAAACATTTCTCCTTCCTTAATGATCACATCTTTCGCTTGACCATTTTCCTGAACACGCACAATAATATCTCCTTCTATTTGATAGAATAGCTCCTCCCCTTCATTGTAGTGATAATCCTTTCTGGCATTTGGACCAGCAACGATCATCACAATGAAATCTCCAGCCTCCTTGTATAAATTCTTATTTGATACAGGTGGTTTTAGTAAATCTCTGTTTTCATCGATCCACTTTTGAAGATTAAAAGGAGCTAACATAATTTGTGATTTAAATAAATTATTCTGCTAGAAGTCCACGTGAAATAACGATTTTCTGTACTTCTGACGTTCCTTCATAAATCTGTGTGATTTTCGCATCACGCATTAAACGCTCAACATGGTATTCTTTCACAAAACCATAACCACCATGGATCTGAACAGCCTCGACTGTTTGTTCCATCGCAACTTTAGAAGCGTACAATTTCGCCATCGCACTTGATTGATCGTAATTTCTTCCGGCATCTTTGTCAGCTGCAGATCGATACACAAGTAAACGTGCTGCTTCGATTTCCGTAGCCATGTCTGCCAATTTAAAGGCAATCGCTTGATGCTTGTAAATTTCTTTTCCAAAAGCTTTGCGTTCTTTCGAATACGCAAGCGCCAATTCGAAACCACCAGCAGCAATTCCTAAGGCTTGAGCGGCAATTCCAATGCGACCACCACTAAGTACTTTCATGGCGAATGTAAATCCAAATCCATCTTCTCCGATTCGGTTTGCTTTTGGCACTTTCACATCGTTGAAAAGTAAGGTGTGGGTATCACTTCCGCGAATTCCCATTTTATCTTCCTTCGCTCCCACGATGAATCCTTCCATTCCTCTTTCAACAATCAAGGCATTGATTCCTTTGTGTCCAAGTTCAGTATTTGTTTGTGCAATCACTAAATAAGTTGATGCAGATGATCCATTCGTGATCCAGTTTTTCGTCCCGTTCAACAAATAGTAATCTCCCATATCGATGGCAGTTGTGCGTTGTGATGTCGCATCTGAACCTGCCTCAGGCTCTGACAAACAAAATGCACCGATTTTTTCTCCAGTAGCTAAAGGAACGAGGAACTTTTGTTTTTGTTCTTCTGAGCCATATTTCTCAAGTCCCCAACATACCAATGAATTATTCACTGACATACAAACTGACGCGGAAGCATCCACTTTAGAAATTTCTTCCATGGCAAGCACATAAGACATCGTATCCATACCGCTTCCACCGTATTTTGGATCAACCATCATCCCCATGAAACCAAGTTCACCAAGTTGCTTTATTTCCTCTGCTGGAAAACGTTGATTGTTATCACGGTCAATAACCCCAGGCTTTAATACATTTTGGGCGAAATCTCTTGCAGCTTCCTTTACCGCGAGTTGTTCTTCTGTCAATTCAAAATTCATGTTGATTGATTTTTTAATTTTGAACAAAAATAATCGAATTCTACCAAGCATGAAAGAAATGAATAGGAATAAAATGGAGATTTTGGGTCTAATGTCAGGTACCTCACTCGATGGATTAGACATTGCTCATGTTTCGTTTGAATTTCAAGGCGATAAAATTCACTACGAATTGCTACATGCACAGACATACGATCTCGATGATGCGCTCTTACTGAAACTTCACCAAGCAACAAAAATGTCTGCAGAGGATTTGTTAAGATTGGACAAAGAACTTGGACTGTATTTTGCCAATTGTTCGAACAGATTCATCAATGAACATCAATTGGTAAAAAAGAAAATTGATGCAATTGCCTCGCATGGACAAACCATTTTTCATCAACCTCATAACGGACTCACCCATCAAATAGGCTGCGGTTCTACCATCGCTTTTCATACCGGGATTCCAGTCATCAATGATTTTCGGAGTTTAGATGTCATCGCAGGAGGACAAGGAGCGCCACTTGTTCCACTTGGGGACTTTGAATTATTCTCCGTTGAAGCAAACTCTTTCTTGAATCTTGGAGGCTTCGCCAATATTAGTTTCAAAAAAAACAACACGATTCACGCCTTCGATATTTCGCCCGCTAACCTACCGTCCAATCTTCTGATGCAAGAAATCGGAGAACTATTTGATCGTGACGGCCAAAAGGCCAAGAGTGGCGAAATAAATCAAACATTATTGACCGCACTTAATTCCTTGCCATTTTACCATAGCCAAGGTCCAAAATCCCTCGGGACAGAATGGTTACATCAAGAATATATGCCGTTGTTAAATCAGTCAGATACACTAGAGAACATCCTCCGAACACATACCGAACATGTTGCGATTCAAGTTGCTCGAATACTCAACGAAGAAGGTTTATCATCTGTTTACATTACTGGTGGAGGTGCTCGGAACACTTTCTTTATGGAACGTTT